>JALSRF010000459.1 GCA_026984895.1 Paracoccaceae bacterium | reverse complement strand
GCGGGTTCTTGGCGGCGGCTTCGCCCAGGGGAACCCCCTGGTCGTTGGCCTCCATGACCGCCCTGCCGCCGTCGGGCATCATCAGTTCGATCGAGATGTCCAGGCTCTCGGCCATGCGCTTGACCCGGCTCTTGCCGGAAAGATCGGTGAATTTCGGGGCCCGGTTGAGGACATAGCGCAGTTTTTCGAACGGCAGTTCTTCGGCCTTGAGCGCGCGGATCATGCGCAACGTGTTCTGCGCCGATCGCATGTCCAGTTCGAGCGGCGCAAAATAGACATGCGCGCTGTTGAGCATGACTTCGGTCCATTGCACCACCGTGGAGGGCATGTCCACGACGACATAGTCGAAGTTTGCCCGCGCCATGTCGATGATCCTGGCCACGTCGTCCGAGGTGACGATGTCCAGCGGCAGCATCTCGGCGGGCGCGGTCAGCACATACAGCTTTTCCTGAACGTCCTGCAGCGCCTGCAGGAAGACATCGTTGTCCATGTTTTCCGTGTCGCTGAGCAGTTCGAACACCGCTTCGCGGCGCGGCAGGTCGAGATAGGTCGCCACCGACCCGTATTGCAGATCCAGATCCAGGATGCACACGCGCGGGTGCTCTTTCTTGTCAACGTGGATGAGTTCCCAGGCCAGGTTCACCGCGAAATTGGTTGCGCCCACGCCGCCGGCCAGGCCGTGCACGGCGATCAGCACGCCTTCGCGATCCTCGCCGCCCTTGAGCGCGGCCACGTTCGCCGGCAATTCCTGCTTGGGCGCGCGCAGCCGCTCGATGGCGTCATGCAGGGCACCATCGGGAAGCGGGTAGGGGACGAATTCCTCGGCCCCCAGGCGCAGCAGCTGGTGCAGTGAAATCGGGCTGACGTCTTCGGCGATGACAATGACCTTGACGCCATGCTCGTTTGCCCGGCGGATCAGGTCCGATATGGCGGCGATGTTGGTTTCGTCCTCGGCATTGATCGCGATGGCGATGAATTCCAGAGTGGCGGCATCCGGCTGGCCAAGAAATTGCTTGGCGTCCTCGAACGACAGATCGCCCCAGCTTTCCCCCAGTTCGGTTTCCATGTCCTCGATCAACAGATCGAAGTTCTGGACATCCCGGCTGACCGTGCAGGCCAGGATCGGGGCGGGTTCGGGTTGCAGAGCAGCGTTGCCCGTCATGACTTTCGTCCTTCCCATTTTCGGGTGCCGAAACGGAAAAGGACCCATCTGCATCTTTCGGATCCCACCGCTGGCACCGCGTACGACTCGAAATCTGCGTACGTGTTCCTATTGGTGGAATTTGCAGAACAATCTGGGCAATATTGGGGCCAAAAAACCGAATAAATCCGGTTTTTTGGGATGTTCTCGGTGGGCCGGAGCCGGGTCAGTTTCCAGAGTTTTGCAGCGCGCCGGTGCCGGTATTCGGCTTTTCCGTGGCACTCTGGACATACTCGCGGTAGATCAGTTCGGCATACTTGCCGTCCAGGTTCGCGGGGTGCTTCTTCACCAGGCCCGAAACCTCTGTTACCGTGCGCCGGTTCTTGCGTTCGCGTTTCTGGGTCACGATCAGCGGCTGCGTTTCGCCGAAGGAGGCAACCGCCTCAAGGCGGCTGCGCGAAATGCCCTGGCGAACCAGATAGGAGACCACCGCCCGTGCGCGGCGCAGACCCAGACGCTTGTTGTAGGCCTCGGTTCCCACCAGGTCGGTGTGGCCGTAGACGCGGAAGCGCACCTCGGGGAACTGCTTGATCCAGCTGGCCTGCTTGCGCAGGATCGCCTTGGCTTCCTCGTCAAGTCGCGCGCTGTCGAAGGCGAAGTTGACCATTGGCGGCACGTCATGGGCAAAACGGTTGTTCAGGTCGATGACGAAACTGCGCTGGCCGGTCTGCACCAGCGTGTTCTGCCGCGTCGGGTTGCCGAACTGGCCCTCGTCGATGAAGGCACCGGCCTCCTGGGTCCAGCTGTTGAAGACCTTGCTGTCGCCGCAGGCGCCAAGTGCCAGAAGGCTTGCCGTGATCAGTGCCGTCTTTGTGTGCCAAGCCATGTCGATTACTCCATCACGTAGCCATAGGACCCGCTAAAGTCCTGTTTCGCAACCTCCGAGGCTGCCCCCGATTTCGGCCGGTTCGCTGCGGCGGTCTTGCCGAACATGAACAGTTCGGCTTCGGTGGGCGGGCGGATACGGTCGGTGGGAAGCGCCAGCGCTTCGCCACGGGTCGGGGTCACGAGATGCGGGGTCACGATGATGACCAGTTCGGACTGGTCGCGCTTGTAGTCCGAACTGCGGAACAGCGCGCCCAGAACCGGCACGTCGCCAAGCCAGGGAACCTGCCCGGCAAGATCGCGGAAGTCGTCTTGCAGCAGACCCGCGATGACAAAGCTTTCGCCGTCGCGCATTTCGACCGTGGTCTGGGTTTCGCGCCGCTTGAAGGCGTTGATCGAAAACCCGTTCTGCTGGAACGTGTTGGTGGGGTCGATTCCCGACACCGCCGCCGTCAGTTGCAGGTTGATGACGTTGCCATCGACCACCCGCGGGGTGAATTTCAGTTCCACGCCGAATTTCTTGTAGGTCACGAAGACCCCGCCATCCTTGTCCACGACCGGGATCGGATACTCGCCACCGGCAAGGAAATCGGCGGCCTGGCCCGACAAGGCGGTGAGGTTCGGTTCCGCCAGGGTGCGAACAAGTCCTTTTGCTTCAAGGGCTTCCAGGCCAATGGCCAGTTGCAGACCGCCGGTGTTGACCCCAAAGACCATGCGCCCGTTCGCTTCGACGGAACTGATCGGATTGGTTGTCGGGTCGCCGTCGAACAGGGCAGACTGATTGCCGGCATCCGCAAAGGTCCCGGTGCCCAGGCCGACATTTCCGTTGGCCATGGCGAGGCTTGCGGAAAGGTTCTTGTGCACCGAGCGGCTCATTTCGGCGAAGCGCACTTTCAGCATGACCTGCTGCGTGCCGCCCACCGACATCAGGTTGGACACCCGGTCCGGGGCGTAACGGCGCGCAAGATCAAGCGCGCGATCCAGCTTCTGGGCACTGGAGACCACGCCCGAAAGGACGATGCCGTCGTTTGCCGTGCGCACCTCGATGCGCTCGTTGGGAAGGATCTGGCGCAGGCGCTCCTTGAATTCGGCAATATCCGGGGTGACGTGGATCTCGACATTCGTGATCAGGTGGCCGTCAGGGCCCAGGATCGTCAGTGTCGTGCGCCCCGGTGCCTTGCCCAGCACATAAAGCGTCTTGTCCGACAGGGTGGAAATGTCGGCGATTTCCGGGTTCGCGATGGAAATTTCCGCAAAGGGTTCGTCGGCTTCGACGACGACGGCCCTGTTCATGGCAACCTTCAGCGCACTGGACGCCGAACCTTGCATTACCTTGAGCGTTTCCGCGCCCGCCGGGCCTGTGGTTGCAACCGCAACCGACAAGCCGACCAGTGCGGCCTTGATGAATCTGTCGATTTTCATGTGACCTGCCTCTCCGATCACGCCTCGTTTTGGGCTTTTTTCCGCCCGATTGCCCCGCACCATGCGGGAGCCGCGGTTTTTTTGCAAGAATCAAATGATTGTGCGGTCACGCTGATGTGGATAAGTGGCAACACATGGCGAGACTCCGCCGATGGCGCCGGCCCCGAAAAAAAACGGCGGGTTCCTGCGCCCCGCCGTTGATTCCGGTTGTCTGCCGGGTTTTTGCCCGGGTATTTGCGCCGTCCGGCGTCAGTTCGCGTTGGCGCAGGGGATCGGGGTTTCGATGGTTTCGGCGCCGCGCCGCGTCTTGATCGTGCACACCTTTTCCGGCTCGGCCTGGACAACGGCCTGGGGCTGGATGCCCAGAAGATCGCCCGAATCGTATTCGACGTTCTCGGTTGACGCGCTGTCCTGCGCGCCCAGCAAGGACAGCGACAGGCGGCCTGTCGCCTGCGCCTGTGCCAGGGCTGCGACCTGAACCGGCGTGGCTTCGACGGTGACGGTGCGGGCGATCGTGGCGGTGCTCCTGTCCTTGTCGGCCGTCTGGTCGACCGCCAGCAGGCGCACGCCGCTTTCGATCAGCTTGGTCAGTTCGCCGCCGGAAACCGAACCGTCCCCGTTCAGCCCGCGCCCGGTCCAGTAGATGTCTACCCTGTCATCGGGGCGCAGGAAACCGGACACGCCCGAAGCCACGTCAACGCGAATGGCAAAGGCGCGCATGCCCTTGGACAGGCGCGAGGCCACGCCGGCGTCCTCGCCGGGGCCGGTCACCTTCACGGCCATGATCGCCTCGTCCTTTTCCATGGCCCGCACGACGGTGCGCAGCACGTCCGGCCCTTTCGGGAACAGTTCGTCCTTCGAGGTGAAGGTGCCTTCCGGGATCGCGTTCACCGGCCAGCGCACTTCCTGGATGTCGTCGGGCGACAGCTTTTCGCCATAGCGCAGGCTGCGCTTGGACGTCAGGACGGTTGCGGTTTCCACCATTTGCGAGCGCGCGGCGCGTTCCTGCGCCAGCTCGGCCTGATAATTGCTGATGTAGTCTTTGGCCATGTAGACGGCAAAACCCGCCAGCCCCATACCCAGCAACAAAACCAATCCAAAAACAACACGCATGATTCAGCCCTCTTCGATGCCGCCTGCCTTGACCCCCGTGCTTGGGGGCCATTCGCGAGACGCACGTAACTTACGCAATGACGCTAACGGGGAATTAAGGCAGAAGCTGGGACAAAGGGTGGCTGGCGCGTGATTTCTGACGAAGCGGGAAACGCCCTGGCCTGGGGGGCAGCAGCACCGCATGGGCCGCGCTGCGCCCGGGTCTTTCTCAGTAGGTCTTGACCGTGCGCGCGCTGAGATTGGCGCCCAGGCCGTTCGCCTGGTCGAGCGCGCCCCCGGAAATGGAGCCGATAACGGCAATGCTGAGGCCGACAATGGCGGCCGTCAGAACCACCCAGTCAACAGTTACCGCACCCGAGTCATCGATCCGGAAGTCCTGAAAACATTTAAACATTTCATTCCCTTGTGTTGTTGGGGAACCAACTGGCCCATTCATCTTGACGGGGTTTACGCTAGTTTGGCGTTGTGGCAAGAACATGACGAAAAAACCGAAATCCGGTGTCCCTTCAAGGACAATCGGTTTCCATTGTTCCCGGCCGGTCGCATCGGCGCGCGCGCGCCGCAATGCTGGCGCCACTCCCGGGCAGCCACAGCAAAAGCCGCGCCGGATGGCCCGCGCGGCTTTCTTGATGTGGTCGGATCGAACCTCAGTAGGTTGCGATGGTCTGGTTGGCCAGGTTCGAGCTGATCTTGTTGGCCAGGCTGGTGGTGCCGCCCGAGACCGAGGTCAGCACGGCGATGCCCAGGCCGACGATGGCCGCGGTCAGCACGACCCAGTCAACGGTCACGGCGCCGTCTTCGTCACGGGCGAAGCTCTTTGCGAATTTGAACAGTTTCATGTCTTTTCCCTCCGAACGTTTAAACTGTCTCACATAACCCTGGCGGCCGCGTCGGAACTGTGTGGACCCGACCGCCGTCTTGGCATGGCGATATATGGCCGTTTGATTGGGGCGAGAGTTGGGCGCGGGTTGTACAATTTTGTAGATTGCCGAAGAAACCACTTGTTAACCTTTTAACCGCATGAAAAAGAACGAAAAAAAATATATTTTCGCGAAAGGACTGATTATTTTCCGGGGGTAATCCGGCAGGATCGGCGCTTATTTGCTTGCATCCAGAAACAGACTCCTAGCTTTCACCACATTTTTTTGCGATGAACTTTAGCAAAAACAGCCAGGGCAGAAGAAACTGCATGATACGGGCGATGACTCTTGGGCTTCTGGGCGCGCTGACCTTCCATGCGCGCGCCGCCGGTGCCGGCGAAGCGGTGCCGTTTGCGGATTTCAGCGCCCATTTCGTGAAAGCGCCGCCGCGCGGGCAGGTCGGCCATATCACCGTGCAGATCGACCCGGTGGCCCAGGCCCGGCGCCTGGCTGTGCGCAAGCCCGGCGCGGCGCCCTCCGGCGACGCCGAGGCCCCCTCCGGGAGCGACGAGAAAGCGGCTGTCGGCACTGGCGCGGGCGCCGGGGCGGGCTCTGGTGCCGCGGCTCCGGCGCGTTTCGCCTGGTTCTGGGACAAGGTGTCGCCCGATCTGTCCGCCCGTTCTCCGGGACGGCTGGACGACGCCATGCGCGCCCTGTCGAGCGCGCCGGACGGGCAGGCCGTGCCCACACCGCGCCTGGCCGACCTGCGGGCGCTTGCGGCCCGGTACGGGCGCGACATGCTGCGCGCGAGCGTCGATACCCATGTGTCGCCGGCGCTTGCGCTTGCGGTGGCGGCGGTCGAAAGCGGCGGCGATCCGGGGGCGCGCAGCCCGGCAGGCGCCCAGGGCGTGATGCAGCTGGTTCCGGCAACCGCCGCACGCTTCGGGGTTGGCGATGTCTCCGATCCCGCGCAGAACATTTCCGGCGGCATCGCCTATCTCGACTGGCTGATGGGGGCGTTCGACAACGACCCGATTCTGGTGCTGGCCGCCTACAACGCCGGGGAAAACGCGGTCAGGGCAGCGGGCGGAGTGCCCGATTTCCCCGAAACCCGCGACTATGTTCCCCGGGTGCTGGCCGCCTGGGGGGTTGCGCGCAGCCTGTGCCTTACCCCGCCCGAGCTGATTTCCGATGGCTGCGTCTTCAACCTGCAGGAGGCGCAAGACAATGGCTGAAACAAGGCCGCTCGTTCTGGACGTGGATGGAACCTTTCTGAGAACCGACATTCTGTTCGAGTGTTTCTGGGCCGGGCTGGGCAAGGCGCCGTGGCGCACGATCGCGGTCAGTCTTGCAAACATCACGCGCCCGGCGCGCCTGAAACGCGAACTCGCGGGGATTGCCCGGCTGCGCACCGATCTGCTGCCGGTCAATCCCGGGATCGCCGATCTTGCCAGGCAAAGCCGGGCGTCGGGCCGGGAGGTCGTGCTGGCCTCGGCCTCGGACGAAACGCTGGTCGGGCAGCTGGCGCGCGACCACGGTCTTTCGCAACGGGTGTTTGCCTCGGACGGAGAGGTCAACCTGAAGGGCGCGCGCAAGGCCGCCGCCCTGCTTGCGGCCTATGGCGAGGGCGGCTTCGACTATGCGGGCAACGAGGCCGCGGACATGGCGATCTGGCAGCATGCCGAAAACGCGCTGGTCGTGGGCGGGACGCAGGCGTTGCGCCAGAAGCTTGCCGCGCAGGGCAGGAACACGACGCTTTATGAGGGCGGCTGGGCGCTGCGCGACCTCGTGCGGGCGCTGCGTCCGCACCAGTGGGTGAAGAACGTGCTGCTTTTGCTGCCGATGCTGGCGGCGCATGATTTCACCTTGCACACGCTGCTGCTGGTGGTTCTGGGCATGGTCGCCTTTTCGGCCGCCGCGTCCTCGATCTACATCGTGAACGACCTGCTGGACCTTGAAGCGGACCGCCTGCACGCAACCAAGCACCGGCGCCCCTTTGCCAGCGGGGCCGTGCCGATTCGTGTCGGGATGGGGGC
>JALSRF010000458.1 GCA_026984895.1 Paracoccaceae bacterium | reverse complement strand
TCAGGCCGTAGATCAGTGGTTCCGCGCTGATGACCATGATGTCTATCTCCCTTCGAACGGTTCGAAGATGTCCGAAGGCAGTTCATAGCCCCACATCTTGAAGCGCTCCGAGTAATGCGAACGCACGCCGGTTGCCGTGAAATGCCCGATGATCTTGTTTTCCGGGGTCAGGCCGACGCGCTGATAACGAAAGACCTCCTGCATCGAGATCACCTCGCCTTCCATGCCGGTCACCTCGGTGATCGACACCATCCGGCGCGAGCCGTCCTGCAGGCGGCTGGCCTGCACGATCAGGTTGACGGCCGAGGCGATCTGGCTGCGCACCGCCTTCAGCGGCATCTCGATCCCGGCCATGGCGATCATGTTTTCCAGACGCGAAACCGCGTCGCGCGCGCTGTTGGCGTGGATCGTGGTCATCGAGCCGTCGTGACCCGTGTTCATCGCCTGCAGCATGTCGATCACTTCTTCGCCGCGGGTTTCGCCGACGATGATGCGGTCGGGGCGCATCCGCAGGGCGTTGCGCAGACAGTCGCGCTGGCTGACGGCGCCGGTGCCCTCGACGTTGGGCGGGCGGCTTTCCATGCGCCCGACGTGGGTTTGCTGCAGTTGCAGTTCCGCGGTGTCCTCGATGGTCAGGATGCGTTCGCTGTCGTCAATGAACGACGACAGCGCGTTCAGCGTCGTGGTCTTGCCCGAGCCGGTTCCCCCCGACACGATGACGTTCAGCCGGGTCGAAACGGCGGCCTGAAGGTAGGCGGCCATTTCTTCGGTAAAGGCGCCAAAGCGCACCAGGTCGTCGACGGCCAGCTTTTCCTTCTTGAACTTGCGGATCGACACCAGCGACCCGTCCACCGCGATCGGCGGCACCATGGCGTTGAAACGCGACCCGTCCGCAAGGCGGGCGTCAACATAGGGGTTGCTTTCATCGACCCTTCGACCGACGGCCGAAACGATCTTGTCGATGATGCGCAACAGGTGGCGTTCATCCTTGAAGATGGTATCGGTCAGCTCCAGCTTGCCGGCCCGTTCCACGAACACCTGGTGCGGTCCGTTGACCAGGATATCGTTGACGCTGTCATCCTTCAGAAGCGGTTCAAGCGGGCCCAGGCCCGTCACCTCGTCGTACAGATCCTGGTTGAGCGTGGCGCGTTCTTCGCGGTTCAGAACGATTGCCATTTCTTCCAGCGCTTCGCTGGCAATGGCCGATATTTCCGCGCGCAGGTCGGCTTCCGACGCGGTTTCCAGCGCGGCAAGGTTCAGGTTGTCAAGCAACCGGCGGTGCAGTTCGACCTTGATCTCGCCAAGCCGCTCCTTGCGCTTGCGTTCCTTGTCCATCGGCACCACGCGGGCGGCGGATTTGGGCGCCTGCGTTTGCGGGGCTGCGGGTTTTGCCGCCGGCCCGGTGCGCGTGGCGGCAGCCGAGGCGGGCTTGGCCGCCTCCGCCGGCACCTCCACAAGTTTCGGAGTGCCCTTGGACGGCTTCTTGTATCTTGAAAACATGATTTCCCCCGGGGCTCTATTCCGCTTCGGCCGCGGAACGGTTCAGTTCGTGCAGCGACATCGCCAGTTTGCCGAG
>JALSRF010000457.1 GCA_026984895.1 Paracoccaceae bacterium | reverse complement strand
GCCCGGCCGAAATCATGGCCGCATCGGGGCTGAAGGCGAATACGCTGTCAAACCACCTGTCGACGCTGAACGCCGCCGGGCTGCTTGAACGCAGACGATCCGGGCGCAACCTGTTCTACGCGGTCAGGTTGCAGGCCATCGGCGCCCTGGTCGAACATCTGGTGGCGGACTGTTGCGGCGGTCGCCCCGATGCCTGCGCCTCTCTCGCCGCACGCCACCTTGTCTCCTTTACGAAAGTCTCGGACATGCCCGACCGACCGCTGAACGTTCTTTTCATCTGCACCGCAAACTCGGCGCGCTCGATCATGGCCGAGGCCCTGCTGCGTGACCTCGGGGGGGAACGGTTTCGGGCCTTTTCCGCGGGGACGAACCCGGCGGCCCATCCGAACCCCCTGGCACTGGCAACCCTTTCGAGGCACGGGCACGAAACGTCCGGGCTGGAATCCAGGCACACCACACATTTCGAGGGCGAAGATGCCCCGCCCATGGACCTTGTCTTTACCGTCTGCGATGCAGCTGCAGCCGAGCCGTGCCCCATATGGCTTTCCCCGGCGCTCGGCGCCCATTGGGGCCTGCCCGACCCCGCGGCCTCCATCGGCCCGGCCGACCGGCAGGAAGCGGCATTCGAGACCGCCTATCAGACACTGCGCGCCCGTATCCAGGCGCTGGTGGCGCTGCCGGTCGATGCGATGGACCGCCTCGAACTTCAACGCGAACTCGACCGGATCGCGACGCTGGGCGCAGCGCCCGCGAAAACGCGGGCTTCCTGATCGGCAAGCACCGCAGAAGAAATCTCACAACACGACGGAAACACCGGCCCCCGGCGCCGGCCGGGGCATTTTCGAGCGCTGGCGGGCCCTCTGGAACGCGGCGGCCATTCTTGCGGTTGCGCTCCTCGGTCGGGTCCTGGCCCATGCCCGAGCCGCCGGGATGCCGGGACCTTTGCCACCTTCTGGACCCTGGGGCCGGGCTACGGCGCCTCGGTCGTTTCTATCGGGCGGCGCGGTGCTCTTGCCATCCGCTGAGTTCCCTGGCCTGGCTGGTCGGGCTGGGCGAGCCGTGCAACAACACCACATCCGCGCCGCTGCCCGCCTGCCGGTAGTGAACGGCCTTTCCATGGGCGGAAATGTCGGCTTCGACCAACCCTCCGGGTATTTTCTGTCGGTATCTCATGATCCTCCAGTTGCAGATGCGCGCTTGCCGCGACAGGCTCCCACGCAACACACCGGGAACGCAAGAAAAACAGGTTTCCCCGGCGTCAAGGTTTCCAAGGCCCGCGGCCATGATTATCCTCGCACGCATTCCGCTTGCAATGGAACAACAGGCAGACACCAATGCAGGGCAAGACGCGAGTCCTTCGTGACCTGGTTCATGACCGCAAATCCTCAGCCATTCCGGGGCTGGTCCGATGATCTTCTGGCTGGTTCCCGGCCTGCTGCTGGCGCTTGTTGCCGGCTTTTTCCTGTTTGCCCCGGCCATCGTCGAGCGGGCCAGGAACCGCGTCACCCCGCACGCCCCCTACCCGGTGGCCGAGCGCGCCCGCGCCCTGCACAGGCGCCTGGTGATCGGCGACTGGC
>JALSRF010000456.1 GCA_026984895.1 Paracoccaceae bacterium | reverse complement strand
GCAATGCCGGCACCCAGGCGCTGACCGTGGCGGTGCGCTCCATCGCCACGCGCGACCTGACCGGCTCCAACGTCTGGCGGGTGATCCGTCGCGAGGTCACGGTCGGGCTGGTGAACGGCCTTGTCTTCGCACTCGTGATGGGGGCGGTAGGGGTGCTCTGGTTCGGCTCGCCGATGCTCGGGGTGGTGATCGCTCTGGCGATGGTGATCAATCTGGTCGTTGCCGGTTTCGCCGGGATCATCGTGCCGGTCGTGCTTGACAAGGCGGGGGTGGACCCTGCACTCGCATCGGGTGCCTTCGTCACCACGATGACGGATGTGGTCGGCTTCTTCTCCTTCCTCGGCCTGGCGGCGGTGCTGCTGTCGTGAGCATCGCCACCCGGAAGGCCCGCGCCCGCAAGGCCGCCCTGGCACGGCGCAAGGCCGCGCACGAAGCCGCCCACGAGGCCGGTCGCGCGCGCCCGGCTGTCGACAATCTCCTGGCCCTGCTGGCGACCGGGCCCGCCGGGGCGATCGCCGGATACATGCCGATCCGCACCGAAATCGACCCGCTGCCGGCCATGCGCGAACTGGCGCGCCGGCGCACCGTCGCGGTTCCGGTCGTTCTCGGCCCGGGCCGGCCGCTGGCCTTCCACCGTTGGGCGCCGGACATGCCGATGCAGGTCGGGGCATTCGGCGCAATGATCCCGCGCGAAGCCATTGCCGTCACGCCGCGCATCGTGATCCTGCCGCTGGTCGCCTTCGACCGACGCGGCTTCCGCCTGGGCTACGGCGGCGGTTTCTATGACCGGACCCTGGAAGGCCTGCGTGCCAGGGGCCCGGTTCTGGCCGTGGGTCTTGCCTATGGGGCGCAGCAGGTCGAACGCCTGCCTGTCGAGCCCACCGACCAGCCGATGGATGCCGTGGTCACCGAACGCGGCGTGCTCGAATTCCCCCGCGACTGAGCGCTGCGTCCTTCTTCTTCTGTCCACAAATATCCCCGCCGGAGGCCCGGCGCCCGCACCGCGGGCGCAGGCCCCCCCCGGAAACCGCGGCGCCGTGCGCGCGCGACAAGCCCCGCGAAAGGCCCCGCGACAGCGCGGGGCAGGGCCGGGGGCAGGACGGGAGGCAGGCCGGGAGGCAGGCCGGGGGGCAGGGCCGTATCGGGGCGGCCGGAACCGCGCCCGGGCCGGCGGCCGCGTCCTTGTGCGCCAGACGCCGCTTGCCATCGTGCGCCCGCCGGATTAGGCCCGTAGCCATGAAAATCCTGTTTCTCGGAGATGTCGTGGGGCGCGCGGGGCGTCGGGCGATTGCCCGCCAGCTGAACGGACTGCGCAAACGCTGGCGCCTCGATTTCGTCGTCGTCAACGGCGAGAACGCCAGCAATGGTGCCGGGTTGAGTGCGGCCCATGCCCGCCTGCTGCTCGATGCCGGGGCCGATTGCATCACGCTTGGCGATCATGCCTTCGACCAGCGCGACATGATGACCTTCATCGAACAGGAGCCGCGCATATTGCGCCCGCTCAACTACGCCAGGGCGGCTCCGGGCAGCGGCGCGCGGGTGTTCGATGTGCCGGGCGGGCGCAAGATCCTCGTCGCCCAGGTGCTTGGCCAGGTGTTCATGAAACGCCCCTTCGACGACCCGTTTTCGGCCGTCGACCAGGTGCTGCGCAAGCACCCGCGCGGCGGCCTCGTCAACGCCAGCCTGCTGGATGTCCACTGCGAGGCGACATCCGAGAAAATGGGCATGGGCCATTTTTGCGACGGGCGCGCCAGCATCGTTGTCGGCACCCATACCCATGTGCCCACGGCGGATGCGATGATCCTGCCCGGCGGCACCGCCTATCAGAGCGACGCCGGCATGTGCGGCGACTACAACTCGGTCATCGGCATGGAGAAGGACGAGCCGCTGCGCCGGTTCGTGACCGGCATGGGCAAGGGGCGCTTCGTGCCCGCCACCGGCGCGGCGACGCTGTGCGGGCTGTTCGTGGAAACCGACGACCGCTCGGGCGCGGCGCTGCGCGTGGCCATGCTGCGCGAGGGCGGCCGGCTGCAGGAAAGCGCGCCGCCCCGGGCGCCCGGCGCCGATCCCGCTTGACCGCGCCGGCGCAGCGCCGATGATGAGCCCATGAATACCCTTGCCGCCCTGCTTCCCCCTGGCGTGCTCGATCCGTCCGATGTGCAGACCGGCGCGGCGCTGCTGACGCTGGCCGTGGTCGGCGGGATGTTCGTTCTCTTCCTGCGCGAAAGCTATCCGGCCGAGGTCGTGGCCATCGCCGGGGTCGCGGTGTTGCTCGGCCTCGGCGTGCTGCCGTATGACAAGGCGCTCGGCGTGCTGTCCAACCCGGCGCCCTGGACCATCGCCGCGATGTTCATCGTGATGGGGGCGCTGGTGCGCACCGGCGCGCTCGCGCGGTTCACCGCCATCGCCGAGGCCCACGCCGGCAGCCGTCCGAACCTGGCCATCGCCCTGTTGCTGCTGGCGGTGGTGGCGGGCTCGGCGGTGGTGTCCAACACGCCGGTGGTGGTGGTGATGATCCCGGTTTTCGTGCAGCTGGCGCAAAAGCTGGGGTTCGCGCCGTCGAAACTGCTGATCCCGCTGTCCTATGCGGCGATTCTCGGCGGCACGCTGACGCTGATCGGCACCTCCACCAACCTGCTGGTCGATGGGGTGGCGCGCACCGAGGGGCTGCGGCCTTTCTCCATTTTCGAAATCACGCCGCTGGGGCTGATCCTGGTGCTCTGGGGCCTGGTCTATCTGCGCTTTGTCGCGCCACAGCTGCTGCCCGAACGCAGCAGCCTGGGGGCGATGCTTTCCGGGCGCGCACGGATGAGATTCTTCACCGAAGTGGCGATTCCCGAGGGCAGCACGCTGATTGGCGAGCGGGCATGCGAGAGCGCGCTGTTCCGACGATCCGGCGTGCGGCTAGTGGATGTGCTGCGCGGCGATGCCTCGCTCCGGCGGGACCTTGCCGCGGTCAGCCTGAAGGCCGGCGATCGGGTGGTGCTGCGAACCGAGATGAGCGAACTGCTCGGGCTGCAGCAAAGTCCGGAACTGCGAACCATCGACAAGCTGGCCTCCGTGCGCACCACGACGGTGGAGGCGCTGATCTCGCCCGGCTGCCGGATGGTCGGCCGTCGCCTGGGCGATTTGCGACTGCGCCGGCGCTATGGCGTCTATCCGCTCGCCGTTCACCGGCGCGACCAGAACATCGGCGGCCAGCTTGACGATCTGGTGGTGCGGGTCGGCGATACGTTGCTGCTGGAAGGCGCGCCCGAGGATATTCAGCGCCTGTCGGCGGACATGGACATGGTGAACATCACCCACCCCTCCGAAAAGGCCTACAGGCGGCGCCACGCGCCGCTGGCAATTGCCGTTCTGGCGGGAATGATCACGCTGGCCGCACTTGGCGTGGCGCCGATCTTCCTGCTGGCGGTGCTGGCAGTGGCGCTGGTTCTGGTGACCCGGTGTATTGACGCGGACGAGGCATTCGCCTTCATCGACGGACGGCTTCTTGCGCTGATCTTCGCGATGCTGGCCATTGGCGCGGCGCTCGAAAGCTCGGGCGCGGTGGCACTGATCGTCCGGGCCCTGGCGCCGGGACTGGGCGGTCTGCCGCCGTTTCTGATCGTCTGGGCGATCTACCTGCTGACATCGGTGCTGACCGAACTGGTGTCCAACAATGCGGTGGCGGTGGTGGTGACGCCGGTTGCGATCGGCCTGGCGCAGGTGCTTGGCATAGAAGCCCGCCCGCTGGTTGTGGCGGTAATGGTTGCTGCGTCGGCGTCCTTTGCCACGCCCATCGGCTATCAGACCAACATGCTGGTCTATGGGCCCGGGGGATATCGTTTCACCGACTTCCTGAAGGTTGGAATCCCGTTGAACCTGTCGGTCGGATTTATCGCCAGCGCGGCGATTCCGTTTTTCTGGCCGCTTTAGGCGGCGTCTTCATTTAAGCGAGCCAGGTCATTGCGCAGGCGATGTCAACGAAGGCCTTGAAGGATGAGGCTGTCTTTTCGCAACGCAGGGAGATGCGGCGGAACCTTTTGATCCGATTGAAGAAACACTCTACCAAGTGCCTCTCCTTGTAGAGCGCCCAGTCGATGGGTTGCCTGACCGTGCGAGACGGGTTTTGCTTGATCTGCGCGGTCGCGCCAAGCTCATCCACAATGAATTCGCGCAGATAATCCGCGTCATAGGCCGCATCCGCCATCACATGCCCGACACCCGTGAGCCCCTCGATCAGGCCACGAGCCTGCGGGCAGTCACCCCATTGACCCGGCGTGATCGTGAAACGGATCGGTAGGCCGAGCGCACCCACCGCCGCATGGATTTTCGTGGTCAGGCCGCCCTTTGATCGCCCGATCGCGTGAGCCTGAGCCCCCTTTTGCGCCGCTTGCATCCGCATGCGCCTTGCAGATCGTCGCGTCGATCAGCACATATTCGAAGTCGGGGTCCTCATGTAACGCCTTGAAAAGACTCTCCCACACGCCGGCCAGCGTTCAGCGCCGAAACCGGCAATGCACAGTGCGCCAGTTGCCCAGTTCAGGTGGCAAATCCCGCCATGGCGAGGCCGTTCGCGCCAGCCACAAGATCGCATCTACAAAAAGCCTGTTGTCATTCCCGGTCCGTCCACGGTCGCCTTTCTTGCCCGGCAATAGTGGTTCTATTCGCGCCCATTGGGCGTCGCTCAAGCTTCGTCTGCTCAAGATCGCCTCCGTTTTCGATCTTGAAGCAGAATTCACCCAAAATGGGAGTCCCCTAAATGAAGACACCGCCTAGACCGGCGCCGCCTGCGGCGGCATTATTCATCTGTTGCGTCCGCTTCGCGTCCGCGGTGCCTCCGGCGGGGATATTTCCCGACAGAAGAAGAGGCAGGTGTTTCTTCTGTCAGGCAAGTATCCTCGGGGGTGAATGGCCGCGCAGGCGGCCAGAGGGGGCAGACAGCCCCCTTTTCTACAGCGGCCAGAACAGCAGGATTGCCGGTATCGATACCGCCACCACCAGGATTTCCAGCGGCAGGCCCATGCGCCAGTAGTCACCGAAGCGGTAGCCACCGGGGCCGAGGATCAGGGTGTTGTTCTTGTGCCCGATCGGGGTGAGAAAAGCACAGGAGGCCGCTACCGCCACCGTCATCAGGAACGGGTCCGGGTTGACGCCCAGAGACTGCGCCATCTGGATGCCGATCGGCGCGGCGACGATGGTTGTGGCGGTGTTGTTCAGCACGTCCGAAAGTGTCATCGTCACCACCATCAGTACCGTCAGGACGGCCCAGGCGGGCAGGCCTCGCGTCAGTTCGATCAGGCTGTCCGCAATCAAGCGCGTGCCCCCCGAACTTTCCAGGGCGCTTCCCAGCGGGATCATCGAGCCCAGCAGCACCACCACCGGCCAGGAGACGTGATCGTAGATTTCCGCGATCGGCAGGATTTTCGTCAGCACGAAGCCCACCGTCACCATGCCCAGGGCGACAGGGAGATAGACCAGCCCGAAGCTGGCTGCGGCCACGGCCGCGGCAAACATTCCGATGGCCAGCCAGACCTTCTTTTCATCGGTGACCTGCAGCCCCCGGTCGGCCAGCGGCAGCACGCCGAGCCACTCGACCACCTCGCTTGCCTGTTCTGTCGGGCTCAGCAGCAGCAGGATGTCGCCCGTATGGATTCGGGTCTTTCGTATCTGGCGTGAAATGCGCCGGCCGCCGCGCGATATGCCCATCAGCACCGTGCGCTGGCGCCAGCCCAGCCCGACTGCCTGGGCCGTCTTGCCGCGAATGCGCGCATCTTCCGGGACCACCACTTCGATTGCCTGCAGACCTTCGCCCTCGGCGGTCAGGGCTTGCTGCCGGCGGGTTTCGGCAAAATCCAGCGCAAGTGCGGCGCGAAATTCGTCCAGAGCATCGGGCCGGGCCTCGACCACGATGGCATCGCCGGCCTGCAGGGCCACGTTGCGCGCGGTGCCATAGCGCCGTCTGCCTCCGCGTACCAGCCCGAGAATCGCGACATCGTTCGTTTCCGCGGTTTCGTCCAGCTCGCGCAGCCGTCTCCCGATCAGTTTCGAGCCATCGGGCACGGTCAGCTCGGCAATGTATTCCGCCACGTCGGCCAGCGGATCGCCGCCCGCGGCACCACCGTCGCGGTGCGGGATCAACCGCCAGCCGACAAGGGCAACGAACAGCAATCCGGCCAACGCCGCGACCCCCCCCACGGGCGCGAAATCGAACATGCTGAAAGGCGTCCCCAGGCTGTCCTGGCGGATCGTCGCGATGATGATGTTGGGCGGCGTGCCGATCAGCGTCACCATGCCGCCCAGGATGGTGGCAAAGGACAACGGCATCAGGCTCAGCCCCGGCGGGCGTCCGGCCTTGCGCGCGGTCTGGATATCGACCGGCATCAGCAGCGCCAGCGCGGCGACGTTGTTCATGAAGCCCGACAGCACCCCGCCGATCGCCCCCATGATCGCGATATGGGCGGCCAGCGAACGCGATGCATCAACCAGGGTCCGCGTGATCAGGTAGACGACCCCAGATCGCACCAGCCCGGCCGAGACCACCAGCACCAGCGCCACCACCAGCGTTGCCGGGTGGCCGAACCCGTCAAAGGCGTGCTTGGTCGGGATCACGCCCAGCACGACACCGGCCATCAGCGCGCCGAACGCCACCAGGTCATAACGCAATCGCCCCCACAAAAGCAGTGCAAAGACCGCCGCGAAAAGGGAAAACAGGATAATCTGGTCACTTGTCATGGGGGCCTCGCCTTGCTTCGCCCAGACAAGCGGATTGGCACCAAGATTGCAACGCCCTGCAACCTTGCAGCCGGGCCGCACGCTGTCATATAGAGGGCGGGCAACGTCACCAGATGGGGAAAAGGCACATGGCAGGCCACTCGAAATGGGCGAATATCCAGCACCGCAAGGGGCGCCAGGACGCCGCACGTTCGAAACTGTTTTCCAAGCTGGCCAAGGAAATTACCGTCGCCGCGAAAATGGGCGACCCGGACCCTGAAAAGAACCCGCGCCTGCGCCTGGCGGTCAAGGAAGCCCGGTCCAATTCGGTGCCCAAGGACGTGATCGAGCGCGCGATCAGGAAGGCGACCGGGGGCGATGCCGAAAACTACGACGAAATCCGCTACGAAGGCTACGGCCCGGGCGGCGTCGCCATCATCGTCGAGGCGATGACCGACAACCGCAACCGCACCGCCTCTTCGGTGCGCTCGATCTTCACCAAGCACGGCGGCAACCTTGGCGAAACCGGCTCGGTCGGCTACATGTTCGACCGGAAGGGCGAAATCACCTACCCGCTCTCGATCGGCGACTACGAAACCGTGATGGACGCCGCGATCGAGGCCGGCGCCGAGGATGTGGAAGACACCGACGAAGGCTACATCATCTGGACCGACGCCACCGATCTTGCTTCGGTTTCCACCTATCTGGACGAAAACCTCGGCCCCTCCGAAAGCGCCAAGCTGGTGTGGAAGCCGAACATCTCGACCGAACTCGACCTTGAAGGCATGCAGAAACTCGCCCGCCTGATCGAGGC
>JALSRF010000455.1 GCA_026984895.1 Paracoccaceae bacterium | reverse complement strand
TTTTGAATCTGTTTCCAAGACTAACAATCCCTGTTTACTCGATTTTATCCAGCCATTGAGTTTGTGTAAATGGGCTTTGATCGGTCATTTGGCAAGAATAACCAAACACCCCGCTATGGTTATTCGCGAGTTTTCGTCGCAAGGAAAAACTGCATTGATGACCGCCCCTAACCATCGCTTAGAGACACCATGCCCACCACCCGCGAAACCACCCTTTCCGCCCTCTACACAACCCTGCAGACCATCCCCGGCACCGTGATCCAGCGCGGCGAGGTGCTGCCCGAGCGGGTGCCGGCCGGCGGCCTCGTGATCTTGCGCGACGGCGAACCCGGGGAACCCGAGGTGACGCTGTCGCCGCTGCGGTACCACTATGAACACAGGGTGGAACTGGAGGTGGCGGTGCAGGGCAAGGTCTCCGCTGACCGGGATGCGGCCTTCGGCGCCCTGACCTTGGCCATTGGTTCGGCTCTCGCAACTGATCGAACGCTCGGGGGGCTTTGCGACTGGGTCGAGGCGGAAGCGCCACGGCCGGTGGATCTGCCCGTCGAGGGTGGGCAAGCGCTGAAGGCCGCCGTCATCCCGGTGGTGCTGCACTATTCCACGGCCAACCCCCTGACCTGACCCCTCTCACAAACCGAAAGGACAAACCCATGCCCCGTGCACAAGGCGCGCGGTCGCAGCTGGCGGCCGCGTTTGAAACCACCTATGGAACCGCACCGGCGTCCGGCTTCATGCAGATGCCCTTTGCCAGCGCCTCGCTTGGGGCCGAACAGCCTCTGCTGGCCTCCGAGCTTCTTGGATACGGCCGTGACCCGCTGGCCCCGATCAAGGACGCAGTCACGGCAGATGGCGACATCAAGGTGCCGCTCGATGCCGAGGCTTTCGGCTTCTGGCTCAAGGCGGCCTTTGGCAATCCGACGACCACCGGCACCACCAACAAGACGCACACCTTCAAGTCCGGTTCCTGGAACCTGCCCAGCATGGCGATCGAGGTGGCCATGCCGGAGATCCCCCGCTTTGCCATGTATACGGGCTGCGTGCTGGACCAGCTGAGCCTGCAGATGCAACGCTCCGGCCTGTTGACTGCGGACGTCAAGCTGGTGGCCCAGGGCGAGAATGTCGCCACGGCCACGGCGGCCGGGACGCCGACGGCATATGCGCTGCAGCGGTTCGGCCACTTCAACGGCGCGATCAAGCGCAATGGCACGGCGCTGGGAAATATCGTCTCGGCCGACCTGACCTATTCCAACAATGTCGAACGGATCGAGACCATCCGCTCGGACGGGCGCATCGACGGGGCCGATCCTTCCATTGCTGCGCTGACCGGCAAGATCGATGTGCGGTTCGCGGACAATACCCTCATGACCCAGGCGCTGAACGGAACCTCGGCCAGCCTTGAGTTCTCCTGGGTGATCTCGGCCAATCTCAGCCTGACCATCACCGCCCATGCGGTCTACCTGCCGCGGCCCCGTGTCGAGATCCAGGGCCCGCAGGGCATCCAGGCCAGTTTCGACTGGCAGGCGGCATACGACAGCGTGGCCGGGCAGATGTGCACGGTGGAACTCAAGAACCAGGTGAGCAGTTATTGACCATGCTGAAACTCGATCTTTCCAATGAACCCGCGTGGCTGGATCTTGGCCATGGGGTGCGGGTGCAACTCCGTCCCCTGACCACCGCGCTGATGGTGGCAGCGCGAAACGACCCGGCGGTGCAGAATTTGCCCGAGGATGCCGGTGACGAGGAAAGCGCGCTGGCTTTTGCCAAGGCGCTGGCCAGGATCGCGATCATTGACTGGGAGGGTGTTGGCAATGCCGACGGCAATCCCATCCCCATCAGCCCCGAAGCTATTGATGCCCTGCTCGATCTCTGGCCCCTCTTCGAGGCGTTCCAGACCGGCTATGTGGCGAAGGGCCTGCTGCTGGAACAGGAAAAAAACGCCTCCGCGCTCTCGCCGAATGGATCTTCGGCGGGGGCGAGGGATACTGCGCGGCCTGCCAGGGCCTCTGCGAAGACTGCCCGCAAAGGCTGAATGCGCCGCAGACAATCGAGGGCATGCAGGTGTGGGATCTGGTGGGGCGCCTCGGCGGGCAACTACGCGTGGCGCCCTCAGGCGGTGTCCTTGGCTGGGACATGGGCGCAGCACTGGCGCTTGCCCGGGCGCTGGGCGTCGATCCCGCGCCGGTCGCAGAACTGCTGCCGGCCGTCGAGGCGGTGATGGTGGGCACGCTGAATGAGCGGATCGCGTCAGGCGACCTTGAGCGGGGTGATCTCTGACACGTCCACCTGTTCGCGGGCTCTGGCCAGGTCCCAAGCCCGCTGCAGGTTAAGCCAGTATTCCGGCGTGGTGCCGAAAAACTTCGCAAGCCGCATGGCGGTGTCGGCAGAAACCCCGGTCTCGCCCTTGACCAGCCGCTCGATCCGGGTGCGCGGCACGTGCAACTCCCGAGCCAGCGCAATCGCGCTCATGCCCAGCGGGTCAAGGTAGAGTTCCTTCAGAACCTCACCCGGGTGCGACGGGGCTTGCAACATGGTCATCTCGTTTCCTTTCCCGTGGACCCTCAATGGTAGTCCACGATCTCGACATCGGCCGGACCTTCGTCGGTCCAGCGAAAGCAGATGCGCCACTGGTCGTTGATCCTGACCGAATGCTGCCCGGCGCGGTCGCCCTTGAGTTCCTCGAGATGGTTGCCCGGGGGAAACCGCAGATCCTCGAGTACGACGGCCGCGTTCAGTGCCGACAGCATGGCGCGTGTCCGTTTCACCAAGGTAGCGGGAAAGCCCTTGCCGTATTTGCCGCGCATGGCGCTCGCGGCCAGCTTTCCCTTCACGCTGATGATCATGGATAAGTATGTATCATATCGTGATACATGGCGCAAGAGACAACAGGCACCGTGTGGTGCCGCAACATCGGGTTAACACGGCATGGCAGAAAAACGCATCAGCGTCCGCCTCGCCGCGGTGGGCGGCAAGCAGGTGCGGGCCGAGCTCGAGGGCATCGGTGAAGCTGGCAAGCGCGGCTTTGGCAAGGCCTCGCGCGAGATGGAGATCGCCAATGCGCGGCTGGCGAAGTTTGCGCGGCGCGCGAAGATCGCGGCCGGGATCATGGCGGCGGCGGCCGTCAGCGCTAGCGTGGCCATGGTCCGCTCCGGGCTGCAGGTGATCGATGAGCAGGCCAAGCTGGCCGCCAGCCTCGGCACCACCACCGAGAGCCTGCAGGTGCTGGCGCGGGCCGCCGATCTGGCGGGCGTGTCGCAAGGCGAAGTCGAGCAGGCAACGATCATGATGACCAAGAGCCTGTCCCAGGCGGCGCGGGGCACCGGGCCCGCGGTGAAGGCGCTCGAGCAACTGCACCTGTCGGCTGCCGATCTTGCCAGACTGCCGATCGACGAGAAGCTGACGAAGATTCAGGACGCGATCCAGAGTTACATCCCCGCCGCACAGCGTGCCGCCGTTGCCTCGCAGATCTTCGGGGCGCGGGCAGGGCTGATCTTCTCGCGCATCGACAGCGCGACGCTCAGGCTTGCCACGCAGGACGTGCGGGACTTCGGAGTGGCGGTCTCCGAGCAGGACGCAGCCCAGATTCAGCGCACCAATGACGCGCTGAGCCGCATGGGGCTGCTGTGGCGCGGCATTGCCAACCAGCTGGCAGTGGCCGCTGCGCCCGCGCTTGAGGCCATGGCGGATGCTTTCGCCGCCATCGGCAAGACGACCGGCCCGCTCGGGCGTGCGATCAAGGGCTTGTTCAATCATATCGGCGAGATTGCCACCATTGCCGCGACCTTTGCAGGCATTCTCGGCGTGCGTCTTTTCGCGTCCCTGACCGCGGCCGCGCTGGGCGTGGGCAAGCTGGCGCTCTCCATGAAGGTGCTGCGCGCGGCCATCATCCGCACCGGTATCGGCGCGCTCATCGTTGGTGCGGGCGAGCTGATCTACTGGTTCGGGCGCCTCGCGCGCGGCGCGGGCGGGTTCGGCGAGGCCCTGCGCCTGATGAAGAATGTCGCCGTCGAGGTGTGGGAGCGGGTGAAACTGGGCGCCAGATCCCTCGGTCTGTCGCTAGCGTCTGTGTGGACCACGATTCAGACCGGCTGGCTGCGCATGCTGGCGCGCATCCAGAAAGGCTGGGCGGATTTCCTGCACAAGGTGGCTGGGGGTCTGCGCGATGTGCCGGGGATGGACAAGGTGGCGCTCAAGCTGGGTGGCGCGGCCATTGATGCCGGGACCGCCTATTACGAAATGGCAGCGGCCGCCGATGCCGCGCGGGGCAAGGCTGACAGGCTGGCAGTGTCGGCCAGGGACGCGGCCAAGGCGGCAATCGCGCCGCTCAAATCCGTGCAGGCGCTGCGGGACGCGCTAAAAACCGCCGGTAAGGATGGAGCCGATGCGCTCGCACGCACGAATTCCGCCGCTGGCGAGATAGCAACATCCGTCGCCAGGGCCGGTGGCGCAGCGAAGAAAGCGGCTGATGTGGCGAAGTCTGCCTGGGAAACGGCAGCCACATCGCTGAAGGATTACGCCACCAAAGCCATGGATCTCGGCAAGGGGCTGGGCGACACGTTGGTCGGGGCGTTTTCCAGTGCCGAGCAGGCGATTGGCGAGTTCGTGCGCACGGGCAAGCTGGATTTCCGCTCGATGGTCACCTCGATGCTGGCCGGCATGGCGAAGCTCTCTGCCCGGCGCTTCATCCTAGGCCCTCTGGCGAATGCGCTATCTGGTGCGCTGGGCAACCTCGGAGGCGTGTTTGCGCCGGTCATGCACGCAGGCGGCATGGTGGGATCACCAATGCCACAGCGCATGGTGCCAGCCATGGCTTTTGCAGACGCGCCTCGGCTACACGCCGGCGGCTTTGCCGGCCTCCGCCCCGGCGAGGTGCCGGCGATCCTGCAACGGGGCGAGCGGGTTCTGAGCCGGCGCGAAGTTGCCGCCGGCGTCGGCAATGCCCCCGTCAACATCACCATCCAGACCCGTGATGCCGAGAGCTTCCGGCAATCGCGCGCGCAGGTGGCGGCCGACATTGCGCGGGCGGTTTCGCTGGGCAGAAGGGGAATGTGAGCCATGGCGTTTCACGAGGTGCGCTTTCCCGACAATATCAGCCGCGGCGCCCGCGGCGGCCCCGAGCGGCGCACGCAGATCGTTGAACTCGCTTCGGGCGACGAGGAACGCAACGCCAGCTGGGCAAATTCGCGCCGGCGCTATGACGCGGCCTATGGCATCCGCCGAGCCGATGACCTCGCCGCCGTCGTCGCCTTCTTCGAGGCCCGCAACGGGCGGCTCTACGGTTTCCGCTGGAAGGACTGGGCCGACTTCAAGTCCTGCCTGCCGTCAAAGACGCCGGCTGCCACGGATCAGGCCATCGGTACGGGCGATGGTGCCACGACCGATTTCCAGCTGGTGAAGGTCTACACGTCTGGCGCCCAGACATGGACACGCATGATCACCAAGCCCGTCGCGGGCACGGTTCTGGTCGCCGTCGACGGCACCGAGCAGACCTCCGGCTGGTCGGTCGACACTACCACCGGCATCGTCAGCTTCACCACGGCCCCGACCGCGGGTGCCGCGATCACCGCAGGCTTCGAGTTCGACGTGCCGGTGCGTTTTGATACCGACACGCTCGACGTCACCCTCAACATCGAGCGCCTTGGCTCCATCACATCCATTCCCCTGATCGAGGTTCGCAGATGACAACGCGCATGACCGCACAGAGAATGACCGACCGCGGGCTGCTGACCCTTGCCCGCTTTGAGGGGCTGGTGCCTGGGCCTTACCTGGACGCCGCCGGTACCTGGACTTTTGGCATTGGCCACACGGCGGAGGCAGGGCCGCCGGATCCGGCGGTGATGCCTCGGGGCATGCCTGTGGACCTGGACGCCGCGATCCGCGAGGCGTTCCGCATCTTCCGGTCCGATCTCGCGCGTTACGAGGCCGACGTCCTGCGCGCCGTCACAGTTCCGCTCAAGCGGCACGAGTTCGATGCGCTGGTTTCGTTCCATTACAACACGGGTGGCATTGCTCGCGCGGTGCTGACCCGGCATCTCAATACGGGCAATCGCGTTGCGGCTGCCAACGCGATTTTGTACTGGCGCAGGCCGGCCTCGGTCATTCCGCGCCGCGAGGCCGAGCGGGACCTGTTCCGCGAGGGCCGCTATCCGACAGGCCCGATCCCGGTCTGGGGTGTGGACGCGCAGGGACGGGTGGATTTCTCCCAGCCGGTCCGGCGGCTGAGCGAAGACGCGGCGCTGACATTGTTGCGGCCCACGCATTCCGAACCCGATGCGCCGACCGGATTGCTGTCCCGCCTCGCCGCCATCCTTTCCCGCCTGTTCCGAAGGAGCTGACCATATGCGTTACATCCGACCGACCTCGCTGACGTGGTGGGCGGGGTGCCTTGCCATGCTCACTGGCGCTGCCTCCGTCGCTCTACCCGCCACCGGCCCGCTTGGCGAACTGTCCCGCCTTGTTGCACTGCTGGCCGGCACCGGCGATGCCTCGCCCGCCGGGCTGATCTTCCTCGGCCTCGGCCTGATCGGCCTGCGCGATCGGATCGAACGGGGGTTCCGCGGTGATGAGTGAGATCGTGGCTCTGATATTCGCGCTCCTCGGCATCATCGCCGGCCTTGCCGCCCTGATCCGCCAAGCGCGCAGGCGGGGCGCGGCCGAGGAACAGGCACGCCGCGCGCGTCAGGATCGGGAAGTAGCGGCTGCCACAAGACGGAGGATGGATGATGCGGCGACTGACATGGGCGATGATCCCGCTGTTCTTCGCGACTGGCTGCGCACCCGTGGCCGTCAGTGACTCGGCCCTTTGCTCTGGGCTTGAGCGCCCGGTCGCGGCACATGCAGCGGCATTGGCCGAGGATGGTGGGCCGAAATCGGTCGTGACCGGGGCACGCCTCATCCGCCTGATTGACGCCGGCTGCGGGAGGACGCGTTGAAGACCCTTCCCACCGGTCTGCAGGCCCACATTGATTCCGGCACCACCACGCTTGCCTGGTGCTGGCGGATCACCCGCGCGGACGGGCAGGTGTTCGGCTTTACCGACCACGACCTGCCGCTCACCTTCGAGGGCACAACGTTTGAGCCCGAGAGCGGCTTCACGGCGTCGGAGATCAGGACCGGCTCCGACCTCTCGGTCGATGCGCAGGACGCCGAGGGTGTGCTGACGTCGGCGACGATCACCGAGACCGACATCCTTGATGGGCGCTGGGACAATGCCGAGGTCGAAATCTGGTGGGTGAACTGGCAGGACGTGAGCCAGCGCGTGCTGATGCGTCGGGGCGCGATCGGCCAGGTCCGGCGCGGGCGGGTGCAGTTCGTGGCCGAGATGCGCTCGCTCGCGCATGTGCTGAACCAGACCGTCGGGCGGACCTTCCAGGCCACCTGCGACGCGTCACTGGGCGACGCTCGCTGCGGCGTGAATCTGAATGATCCGGCCTATAAGGGGGCTGGAACCGTGGTGACGGTCATGAGCGACCGGTCGTTTACCGTGTCTGGACTGTCAGGATTCTCGGACGGCTGGTTCGCGCTGG
>JALSRF010000454.1 GCA_026984895.1 Paracoccaceae bacterium | reverse complement strand
GTTGTAGCGTTCGGGGCTGCGCCCGTGCATGGCGGCGCCCTCGGCAAAGGCGTGCCCGCCGCGACGGGTGCGTTTCCACCATTGGCCGAAACGCTCCAGCGCCGCGTCGTGCAGGGTCATCTCCGCATCCAGCCGCCAGATGCCCCAGCCCGCCCGGCGCAGCCGGAAACACAGTTCCGGTTCTTCGCCGGCAATCATGCCCGGGTTGAAGCCGCCGACCTCGGCCAGCGCCGAGATCCGCATCAGCGCATCGCCCCCGCAGGCCCGGGTCTCGCCAACCGGGGTATCCCATTCGGCATCGATCATCCGGTTGTAGCGCGAGGCGTCGGGGAAGCGTTCGCGCCGGCGTCCGCAGGCCACGGCGACCTTGGGATGTGTGTCTAAAAAGGCGAAAGCAGTGTCTATCCAGCCGGGTTGCAGCTCGCAATCGCCATCGATGAACTGCACGAAGTCAAGGTCATCGCGCAGGGCCTCGCGGCCGGCATTGCGCGCGCGCGCGGCGGTGAAGGGCTGCGCGGTATCCAGTTCCACGACATGGGCGCCGGCGGCGCGCGCGGCGGCAACGCTGCCATCGTCCGAGCCCGAATCCACGTAAACGACCCGGCCCACCTGCCCGTGCAGCGACGCAAGGCAGCGCAGCAGCCTTTCGCCTTCGTTGCGCCCGATCACCACCGCGCCGATCCGGTCTGCGGCGCTCATGAGGCCAGGAACGGATAGCAGGCGACAAGCGCCGGGTGATCGGGAAACAGCCGGGCGAGCTGGGCGCGGTCCTTGGCGAAGGTGGCTTCGAGGCGGGCGCGCAGATCGGCCGGCAGCGTGGGGCGTTCGCCGATGGTGCGGGCCTGGCGGATCCGGCTGCGCAGGGCCTTGGGCACCAGCGCCCGGCGCAGCGCGGTGGCCACCGGATTGTCGATCAGCAGCCCCTGCATCGGCAACCGGCGCATGCGCCGGGCCGAGACGTTCTGCGCCCCCAGGTCATCCTGCCAGGTGGTTCCGGCATGGCCGAGAAAGGCGCCGATGCGCGCCAGTTCGCCCCCCGGGTCGGCCTTGAGCTGTTCGAGGCTGGTCAGCAACACCGACCGCTTGCCGAACGCGTCCAGAAACGGCGCGATCTGCATGGCATAGCGCCCGTAATCGACCAGTTCGCCCGCGCCTTCGAAGGCGGCGACGGGATCGTTGCCCATGCGCGCCTCGCTCCATTCGTGGATATAATGCGACACCGCGCGGTCGACCGGGTTGCGGATCATGTAGACCAGCTTCGGCGCGTCGAGCATGTCCTGCATGCGCGCGATGGTGTGCGGATAGGTGGGCAGCTTGGTGTAATGGGTGCTGGCCTCGCCCTTGATGTCGCCGGGGCGGGCGCTTTCGAACAGGGCCCGATACCACCCTGCCCCGCGGGCGTGGATGTCATCGTTGGAAAAGAAGTTCGGCTCTTTCGGGGTGGTCATGAACATGCCGTCCTGGGCGCCAAGCTGGGCGGCCAGTGTCGAGGTGCCGCATTTCATGGCACCGATGATCAGGAAATCGGGAAGCGGCATGGCTATTCGGCGCCCTCGTGCCGGGGGCCGAGCGGGCGGGCGATGTTGGTCCAGATGTCACGGGCTTCGGCCTCGGCCCTGAGCGGCACGCTCCTGCCGGTCAGCCGGCGCAGCTGGGCAAGCCCGCGCCCGGCCAGCCACAGCAGGTTCGCCGCCAGCAGCCCGGCGCGCCCATGCGCCTGGTAGAAGAAGCGGCTGCGCGAGCGGTAGTAATAGGGCGGCAGGCGTTTCTTGGCCCTGGCCAGCGATTTTACCGGCCCGCTGCCGCCGTGGTAATGCACCGCGCGGGCCTCGGGCACATAGGCGATGCGCCAGCCGGCGCGATGCGCGCGCAGGCAGTATTCGGCATCTTCGAAATACAGGAAATAGCCTTCGTCCATCGGGCCGATCTGCCGGATCATGTCGGCACGCAGAAGGATGCAGGCAAAGCTTGCCCATTCGATTTGCGAGACGTCCGGCTCGGGGCCGAGCGAAACCTCGTGGCGTTTCAGAAGCCGGGTCACGGGGCCGCTGTTGGCGCCGCGGATCAGTTCGCTGAGCGGGCCTGGAAAGCGAAAGCAGCTGGCCTGCGGCGTGCCGTCGTCATCCTCGATGCGCGGGGCGAAGAAGCCGGCATCCGGGTTGGCGCGCGTGGCGGCGAGCATCGCCCTGAAAAAGCCCGGGCGCAGCACGGCGTCGGAGTTGAGCACCAGGTAGAAACGCGCGTCGCAGGCGGCAAAGCCCTGGTTGTGGCCCCCCGAAAACCCCGAATTCGTGGCCGAGCGGACCAGCTGCACCGGGGTGTCTTCGGGCTGGGCCGCGATCCAGGCTTCGATTTCCTCGGCCGAGCCGTCGTTCGAACAGTTGTCCACCACCACCACCCGGGCATCCATGCCGTCGAGGTCGGCCAGAACCGAGCGCAGGCATTGCAGGGTCAGCGCGCCGGTGCGGTAGTTGATGATCGAGATTGCGAAATCGTGGGGCATTGTCTTCAACGTCTTCAACTGTTCGTCCTGGCCGGGAAGCGTGTGTAGGTTCTGCGCTTGCGGGTCGCGGCTGGCGACGTGTCCGGCACGGGCGATACGGGGGCCGATACGGGGGCCGTGGCGGGGGCTGTGGCGGCCGAGGCCACCGGGCGCGGGCGGGCATAGCGTGAAGGGCGCTCCATCTTCATCGGTTCGGGCGGGGTTTCCCGGGCGGATTCGTCCACGCGCTTCAACTCGAGCCGGCCCACCAGCGCCCCCGCCATCAGCAGGGTAACGGGCGTGAGGCCCGAGTTCGGTATCAGGTCGGCAAGGTTTGCGGCCAGAGCAAGCCCGAGCCCCGAGGAGGCAAGGGTAATGGCGTATTTCCGGCGCCGCAGCGCCATCAGGATGATCGGGATGGTCAGCAGCCCGAATTCGCCAAGATAGCCGGCCCAGCCGAAGCGCCCGATGACGATCACCCACCGGCCATCGGTGATCGATATGTCGCGGCCGTTCTGGTTATAGACCCGCGCCCGGCCCCATCCGCCCCAGCCGAAGGCGGGGCGCTGGCGGGCTTTTTCCAGCAGGATGTCTTCGTTGCGGAACCGGAAGGCCAGGGACTGGGCGCGGGCCGGGCTGATGCCTTGTGCGAAGCTGGTCAGGGGCTTGACCGGGAAAAACCCGGTGCCGCGGACCACCGGAAAGGTCAGCACGATGGCTGCCAGGATTGCCGCGGCCAGAAGCTGCAGGCGCACGCCGGCAAACAGGGCGACCGGGATGAGAAGCGTTGCGATCAGAAACGCGCCAAGCGTCTTGGAAACCGCCAGGGTCGCGAAAATCCACAGTGCCGCCAGCACAAGCAGCCAGCGCTTGTCGTTCCGTCCCGAGCGGAAATAGGCAATGCTGGACAGGATCGCGACGGTAAAGAATATTCCCAGCCGCAGCCCGTGCACCAGAAAGACCAGCGGCCGGAACCCGCCGTCGCGGATATACTGGACCCAGGATCCCGGGAAATATCCGTAAACGATCCGGTTGAGCTGTGGCGACATGCGGACCTCGTAAAGGGCGGGCAGCGAATAGAGCAGCCCGGCGATTCCGAGGCTCAGCAACAGCAGCCGGTGGCTTTCGGGGGTGGCAAGGAACTTGCGCGCCATGAAAAAGGGCAGGAGCCAGGCCAGGGCGGTCAGGATCGACGAGAAGCCGTCGTAGGGTCTGAGCCCCGGCAGGCGGCGCGGGCCATAGCTGAGCGGGTCACCGTTGGTAAGGGCGGTCATCATTGCCCCCAGGACGGTCAGGATCAGCAGGGCGCGAATGATGTTGTCTTGCGGAATCCACCCGGGACGGAAAGAGGCGGCCTCCGGGTCGGCCGTCTTCAGGGCGCGCCGCGCGGGGGTCCGGCTGGTCATGCCGCGCAGGGTGAACAGGCTCGCCAGCAGCGTGGCCGCGCTTGCCACGAAGAACTTGTCGATGCTCGGCAGCACCGGAAAGTTGAAATAGATCTTGGGCGGCAGCAGGAGATAGCCGCCGATGATCGACCAGATCATTGCCACCCGGAACCGCAGGGTGCGAAACAGGATCATCACCACGACGGGCCAGATCATGAAGGCAAGCTGGGGGGGCATCACAACTCGTTTCGAAGCGCGGTGCGGGCACGCAGGGCGGCCCATGTCAGGTTCGGCAGAATCATGATGCAGGCCCAGTAGCGTCCGGCCAGCCGCCGCGGGTTGCCGGCCAGCCGCCAGAGCCACTCGGCCCCGATGGCGCGCATGAAGCGCGGCGCGCGCACCTGGGTGCCGGCGATGAAATCCAGCCCCGCCCCGATCGACAGCCAGCCCATGTGGGGCAGGCGTTCATGGGCGCGGACGGCGAACAGTTCCTGTTTCGGCGCGCCAAGGGCCAGGAAGCAGAGGCGCGCGCCGGATGCGCCGATTTCCTCGATAAAGGCATCGGCTTCGGGGCCGGTGGGATCAAACCCCATGGGCGGGGCGATCCTGGAGACCACCTTCAGGCCGGGGTGACGCGCGGTGAGGGTGCGCGCGGCCTTGTCGAGCGCCTCGCGGGTAGAGCCGAACATGGCCACGGGGGTGCCCAGGCGTGCCGCCATCCGGGCGACCGGCTCGATCAGCTCCGAGCCGGGGACCAGGTGGACGGGATGCCCGGCCAGCCGCGACAGCCAGACGATCGGATTGCCGTCGGCGGTGATGTGGCTGTGGCGGGTATAGGCCTCGCGGAATGCCCTGTCGCGGTGGAACTTGACCACGTGATCCAGGTTGAGCGTGGCAATGCAGAACCCCTTGCGCTTCTTCAGCCGGGTTTCCAGATCGTTCATCAGGCTGGTCCTGTCGGGTACGTTCACGACGACGGGCGCCATTGGGGACGGCAGCGCAGCGCCGGGTTTCTTCCGACGTATGTCAGACCAGTTCATCATTCTGAAACTCGCAACCGGTTGAGCGTGACAACTTGCATGCAGGAGGCCCGCGCCTCCGCGAAGGCTTCTAGCACAAACCGTTTCGGAGTGTGAGGGCATGTCGATAATTTGACCGCATAAATCGTTCCCGCACCGGGGACCGTGCGCCGTGGAAATCAAATCTTTCAGAATTGCCCGGATTGTTAACCGGATGTTGCGAAAAGCGTTCCCTTCGCCGGGGGCGCGGAGGCGCAAGGAGAGGTCGTCGGGTGATGAACATGGGGTTCGTGTCATGCAGATGAGCGGATTTAGCGTCGGGCTGGGCCTGGCGGCGGATGCAGGGCGTCCGTTCGTGGCGCCGGGCGGTGGCCAGGGGCCGGTCATTACCGCCACCACCGCCCCCGTCATGCTGGCGCTGGACGATACCGGGACCCCCGCAGACGGCTATGTCGCCGGCAGCTATGTTTCGAGCGCGGGCACCATCGTCTCCGAGACGGTGACCTACCTGGTGGACGGGGTCGCCCAGCCCGGCACCCATGCCCTGAGCGCCGGGCAAAGCGTGCAGGCCTCGGTCCTGGTGACCGACAGCGCCTCCAACAGTGCAACCTTCACCACCGCAACGGTGATCGTGAGCGCGGCAAGCCCGTCGGCATCGCTGAGCCTTGTCACCACGCGCGGCAATGACCGGGTGGCCCCCGAGGCGATCTGTTTCGAGGCACAGCCCTCCGGGTTTGCCGTTGCCGGCCCGGCCCCGGGCGAAATCTACAGCCCCCGGGATCATCAGATATTCTACAGCTGGTCGTTTTCCGATGCGGGCAGCTATGGCGCACCGGTCAACCTGGTGGCCGGGCAGAACAACCGGAACCTGGCCTATGGCCGGAAGGTCTGGCACTGTTTCACGCAGCCGGGCACCTACCAGGTGCGCTGCGTGGCCACGGACCGCAGCGGCAACTCGGCCTCGGTGACAACCAGCGTGACGGTCGGCGATGGCGCAACCGCCTGGCCGGGAACCCAGACGCTGGTGGTGGCGCTTGACGGCAATTTCGCCGGGGCGCCGGCGGGCGCGGGGCAATACAGCTCGCTTTCGGCCGCGCTCACCGCCTATCAGAACCTTGCGGGCAAGGGGCGGGTGCTGCTCAAGCGTGGCGAAACCCACACGATCACCTCCGCGATCAACGTGACCACCGCGCATGGGAATTTCCACATGGGGGCATGGGGGAGCGGCGCGAAACCGGTCCTGAACAACACCGTCGGCGGGGTGAACTGTTTTGTCCTGAAGGCCGGCTATGCCAATGACTTCACCCTTTCCAACCTGGATATCCGCGGCGGCTGGGATGCCACCACGGAAACCGGTCTGGAGGGGCAATGGGGGGTGTTCAACTACAACGCAACCGGCGCGATCACGATCAGCGAATGCGATTTCAGCGGTCTGGATACGGCAATCTATCCCCATGCGACGACCGGTCTTTTCTGCGTGAACGACTGTTCCATCACCAACTGGGAAAACTACGGCATCTTCGCGGGCAAGGCGCAGAGCGCCAACGCGGGGATCCTGGGCAGCAGGATCGCCCAGCATGTGGATGCGCTGGCCGGCTCCACCACCAAGACCCAGCCGGGCAACTGGCACGGGCCGCTGCGCCATGCCTTCAAGTCGCTCTACATGGACGGGTGCGATCTGTTCTCGATCAACGGCTGGTCCACCAACCCCGGGGTGGTTTTCGCCGCCCAGCCCTGTATCCGCCACAACACCAAGGTGACACCCGATTGCTATGCCTATTACACGCGCCTGGTGTGCGAGGGCGGCTGGAAGATCATCTCGATGCAGGATTCCGAAGGCACCGTGAACGATCTTGCGGGCAACGTGATCTTCGACGGTCTCTACCTGCTGGGCACGGCGGGCACCGATTACGGGTTCTACATCCAGTATGGCGGCACCACGATCCGCAACTGCGCGCTCGTGCGCCCGGACGTGCCGGCCCTGGTCAACGGTTTCAAGGCGATGGTCCATCTGGCACCGGACGGGCTGGACGCGGTCAACAATGCCTCGCCCATCGATATCTACAACAATACCTTCGTGGATCTGCGCGGCCCGGCCAACGATACGAACAACCCGTTCCAGATGCTGGTGAACGCGGGGGGGCATTTCACCAGCATCACCACCGACAACAATATCAGCCACGCCCCGAACCTGCCCGCACCGGTGACCGGGGATGCCCCGCTTGACACGGCGCCGGCCCTTGTCCCCCGTTACAAGGGCTTCCGCTGGTCGGGCAATCCCGTGCTGGACACCGCCTATGCGACCCCGCCGTCTTCGGCCGCGCAGTATCGCCCCCTGGCCGGTTCGGCCGCGATCGGGGGGGCGGTGTCGGGGCAGATCGCCCATGTGGATTTCTTCGGGGCGGTGCGCGCCACCCCCAGTTCGCGAGGCGCGATCGACGCGGGCTGAGCCCGCCGCGCCCTGCCGTCGATGTCGAATCGGCGTTCCGGCCCCCGGACGCCGGCAGCGGAATTCTGCGCCAATATGGTGACGCCGCCGGGTTTGTCTGTTGTCCCGACACAATAAGGGCTTGAATTTTACCCCTGTGGAAAACCACTGTCTTGAGGGGGCATCAATCGCCTTCCGGGTCGTCCGGGAAGCGGAAACAGGACAGGATATTCGAGGATGAGTGCACGGATTCTTCTGACTGGCGGGGCCG
>JALSRF010000453.1 GCA_026984895.1 Paracoccaceae bacterium | reverse complement strand
ACCGGTGAACATCCATCAGCGCCGGATCGCCATATTCGCACGCCAGCAGGCAGCCGAACCCATGCCAGCAGGCCGGCGACGAGATCATGTAGTCATGCACCGGGCCATCTTGCGGCGCAAAAAGACCACCGCATCCGGGGCAGGTTTCCCGCGTGGCATCCATGACGGCGACGCTACCCGACCGCCAGATCACCGGCAACCATCGCCCTGGGGCGGTGGTTTTTCCCGTAAATTTTCCCGCAAGACAGTGCCAGAATTCCTGAAAGATCCGGTCGGCACCGGTTCGACCGCCCCATCCCGATTCGGGGCATCGCGCCGCGCGCGCCCGCGCCGCCGCGGACAGGACGCGGCATTGCCCGAAATGCCCGCCACCGGCCGCGGGCGCCGATCCGGTCCGCCTGGGACTCCGGTCCGCCTGGGACATGGCGCCGCGCGGGCGCCAACGCCCTTGCGTGCGGGCAGGCTGCACACTACATCTTGCCCGACACCAGCGGAGGTATACGCATGGCTCTTGACGCCCGGAAGATCGAAACCCTGATCCGAGACCGCTTTCCCGATGCCGAGATCGAGGTGCAGGGTGACGACGGTCGGCATTTCTCGGCACTGGTGGTGGACGCAAGCTTCCGTGGCATGAACCGCGTGCAGCAGCAGCGCGCCGTCTATGCCGCGCTCAAGGACCAGATGGAAGGCGCAGGCGGCGCGTTGCACGCGCTGGCCCTGACCACCCGCGCCCCGGACCCGGACTAGCGGCAGATGGGGCTCTGGCTGTCCATCCTGCTGATCGCGGTGGCGCTGATCGTCATCGCGGTGCTGATCGAGATGATCGTGAAGCGCAACCAGCCGCGCCCGCCGCTGGCCAGGCAGTTTCTTGGCGACGACTACCGGGAAGAAGAGGAAGACAAGCCGGAACTGGGCATGGAGGCCATCGACTGGGAGGTGATCCGCGCGTCAGAGCGTGCGGGCAAGTCCGCCGCCGCCCTGGGCGCGCGCGACATGCAGTTCTGGAGCCAGTTCACCGCCGCCGCGCACAAGAAACGCAAGAAGGAGAACAGGAAATGAGCGACGCACAGGCCCGCATCAGGGACACCGTGACATCCAACGACGTGGTGCTGTTCATGAAAGGCACCAAGACCATGCCGCAATGCGGCTTTTCCAGCCGGGTGGCCGGGGTGCTGAACTACATGGGCGTGGCCTATCAGGACGTGAACGTGCTGGAGGACGACGCCATCCGCCAGGGCATCAAGGACTATTCCGACTGGCCGACCATCCCGCAGCTTTACGTGAAGGGCGAATTCGTCGGCGGTTGCGACATCGTGACCGAGATGACGCTTTCGGGAGAACTGGACACCCTGCTGGAAGAAAAGGGCATCGCCTTTTCCAAGGAAGCCGCCGACAAGATTCGCGAAAGCAACAGCTGAGCTTTTGGGGGGCGCGCCGGCCAACGAGGCCCGCAGAGGCTGCGGGCCTTCCCGTTGCCCCGTTACCCTGCTGCCCCGCTGCCCTGCTGCCCTGCTGCCCCGTTTCCGTGTTGCCCATTGCCCGGTTGCCCGTTGCCGGCGCCTTCGTGCGCACCGCGCCCGGGCACCTGGCCGGCGGGGG
>JALSRF010000452.1 GCA_026984895.1 Paracoccaceae bacterium | reverse complement strand
GCGCAATCGCGCTCATGCCCAGCGGGTCAAGGTAGAGTTCCTTCAGCACCTCACCCGGGTGCGACGGGGTTTGCAACATGGTCATCTCGTTTCCTTTCCCGTGGGCCCGGAGATCTGCCGGCGCAATCAGAACCGGTCCGCGCGATTACGCCCATTCGTGTTTCGGGCTCCTTTCACCAGCCCCTTGAGATCGGCCTTCCGAGGGACTGGCACCAGCAATACGCCGGCACCTTTCGGGATGAAGGCAAATCTCTGGCCGGGTTTCCAGTTCCGGGCCTCTCGGATCGCCTCCGGGATCGCGATCTGGAAACGCTTCGAAAGGGTGGCAGTGTTCGGCATGGTCTTTTCCCTCGGGTCTGGAGCGCATGATCTGCGCCAGGTCGCCCGACAAATCAAGGAAGCAGAACAATGGCAGAAAAACGCATCAGCGTCCGCCTTGCTGCGGTGGGCGGCAAGCAGGTGCGGGCCGAGCTCGAGGGGATCGGCGAGGCGGGCAAGCGCGGCTTCGGCAAGGCCTCGCGCGAGATGGAGATCGCCAATGCGAAGCTGGCGAAGTTTGCTCGACGTGCCAAGATCGCGGCCGGGATCATGGCGGCAGCGGCCGTCAGTGCCGGAGTGGCGATGGTCCGCTCCGGGCTGCAGGTGATTGACGAACAGGCCAAGCTCGCCGCCTCGCTGGGGACAACCACCGCCAGCCTGCAGGTGCTGGCACGCGCTGCCGATCTGGCAGGCGTGTCGCAAGGCGAGGTCGAGCAGGCGACGATCATGATGACCAAGAGTCTCAGCCAGGCGGCGCAGGGGACAGGCCCGGCGGTGAAGGCGTTGCAGCAGCTGCACCTGTCGGCCAGTGATCTTGCAAAACTGCCGATCGATGAAAAGCTGACCGCGATACAAGACGCGATCCAGCAATACATCCCGGCTGCGCAGCGCGCCGCCGTCGCCTCGCAGATTTTCGGGGCGCGGGCCGGGCTGATCTTCTCGAGGATCGACAGTGCCACCTTGCGGCAGGCCACGAAGGACGTGAAGGATTTCGGGGTGGCGGTGTCCGAACAGGACGCGGGGCAGATCCAACGGACCAATGATGCACTGAGCCGCATGGGGCTGCTGTGGCGCGGTATCTCGAACCAGCTGGCCGTCGCCGCGGCTCCGGCGCTCGAGGCGATGGCGGATGCCTTCGCCGCCATCGGCAAGACGACCGGCCCGCTCGGGCGCGCCATCAAGGGGCTGTTCAACCGCCTCGGCGAAATTGCCACCATCGCCGCGACGTTCGCTGGTGTTCTGGGCGTGCGCCTTGTCGCCTCTCTCACTGCCGCGGCGCTGGGCGTGGGCAAGCTGGCGCTTTCCATGAAGGTGCTGCGCGCCGCCATCATCCGCACCGGCATCGGGGCCCTCATCGTCGGGGTCGGCGAGTTGATCTACTGGTTCGGGCGGCTGGTGAAGGGTGCAGGTGGCTTTGGTGAAGCACTGCGCCTGATGAAGGAAGTCGCCGTGGAGGTCTGGGACCGCATCGGCGACGGCGCCTGGAGCGTCGTCCTGCGTATGCGGGCGGTAGGCAACCACCTCAAGGCCACCTGGCTCAAAGCGCTGGCTGCCATGCAGG
>JALSRF010000451.1 GCA_026984895.1 Paracoccaceae bacterium | reverse complement strand
AGCTTTCGGCCGGGTAGAAAGGCGAGGCCTTCAGAATCTTCGTGACGACCGGCTGCGCGAGCGCGGCGCTTGCTTCGGCCACGGCCTTTTGCGCGGCGGCGCGCTGGCGGGCATTGCGCACGAAGATCGCCGTGCGATAGGTGTCGCCCCGGTCGCAGAACTGCCCGCCGGCATCCAGCGGGTCGATCGAGCGCAAGAACAGGTACAGGATCCGATCGTAGCTGATGCGCGCCGGATCGAAGGTAATCCTGACCGCCTCGTAATGCCCGGTTCCGCCTCTGGATACCTGCTTGTATGTCGGGTTCTTCACGGTGCCGCCGGTGAACCCGCTGACCACCTCGGTCACCCCGGGCACGCTTTCGAAGTCGGATTCGACGCACCAGAAGCACCCCCCGGCCAGAATCGCGACTTCAAGCTCTGCGGCCTCGGATCGGCTCGCGTGGACGGCCAGCCCGACGATGATGAGAGCGGTGAGGACGATGATCTTGACGTTTTCGAAACGCATGGGGTCTTCCCTGGGTTTTCCTGTTGTCGACCAGCATGCGCGGCCGGAAACAAATGGCAACGAAATACCGGCGGACTCACGCCAGGGTGAACAGATTTTACCGCTTGGCGCGACGGGCAGGGCGCGCTAGCCTTCGCCAGAGGAAGGCTTGGGCATGGCAAACCGCATAAGCACCCACCGGTCGGAAGAAGACGCGCGAAATGCCGGGATCCTGATCTATGTCAACGGGCAGATCGTGCCCCGTGAGCGCGCCGTTGTCAGTGTCTATGACAGCGGTTTCCTGCTGGGCGACGGTGTCTGGGAGGGGCTGCGGCTGCACGATGGCACCTGGGCCTTTCTGGACGAGCACATGGACAGGCTGTTTGCCGCCGCCCGGGCGATCGACCTTGATATCGGCATGAGTCGGGACGCGCTGGTTGCCGCCCTGCAGGCAACCGCTGCGGCGAACGACATGCGGGATGCGGCCCATGCGCGGCTGATGGTCACCCGCGGGGTCAAGACCCATCCCTTCCAGCACCCCTCGCTCAGTCGGCAGGGGCCCAGCATTGTCATCATCATCGAGCACTCGCGCCCGTCGCTGCCCCGTCCCGTGCGCCTGGCAACGGTTCCCCATGTGCGCGGGCTGCCGATGAGCCAGGACCCGAAGCTCAACAGCCATTCCAAGCTGAACTGCATCCTCGCCTGCATCGCCGCGCAAAAGGCCGGCGCCGACGAAGCGCTGATGCTGGATGTGCACGGCTTCGTCAACACGACCAATTCCTGCAACTTCTTCATCGTGCGCAAGGGCGAGGTCTGGACCTCGACCGGCGACTACTGCATGAACGGGATCACGCGCGCCAAGGTGATCGACCTGTGCCGTGAAAACGGCATTCCGGTTTTCGAGCGAAACTTTTCCCTGTTCGATACCTACAGCGCCGACGAAGCCTTCCTTACCGGCACCTTCGGCGCCCAGACACCGGTAAGCGAAATCGACGGCCGCCCGGTCGGAGACGGCACCATGGGGCCGGTCACCGCCCGCATCCGCCAGCTTTACAAGGAACTGATCGCGCGGGAATGCGGCGCATGAAAATCGCCATGTGGTCGGGGCCGCGCAACC
>JALSRF010000450.1 GCA_026984895.1 Paracoccaceae bacterium | reverse complement strand
CCTGACCATTGCCCTGACCATTGCCCTTGCCATTGCCGCGCTGGGCACCGCGGCCAGCTGCGGGCTCGGTGCGCGGGCCCGCCGGACAAGGTTACTGGACAAGACCGCCGGCCGGGCGTATGGCGGGCCATGTCCATTGCAGATGAAACGAAATTCCTCGACCGACGCACGCCCCCGCACATCGGAACGCTGATGGCGATTACCGGCGTGTCGGCGATGGTGATGAACATGTTCCTGCCGTCGCTGCCGGGAATGGCCAGCCATTTTCGCACCAGCTACCATGTCATGCAGCTTTCGGTGGCGCTGTATCTTGGCGCGGTGGGGGCGCTGCAACTGTTCATCGGGCCGCTGTCGGACCGCTTCGGCCGGCGGCCGGTGCTGCTGGCGGGCACGGCCACTTTCGTGCTGGCCACCCTGGGCTGCCTGCTGGCGCCCAACGTGGTGGTGTTCCTGGGTTTTCGCATGCTGCAGGCCAGCATTTCCGTTGCCATGGTGCTGACCCGCGCCATCGCCCGCGACCTGTCCCGAACCGAAGAGGCGGCCTCGATGATCGGCTATATCACCATGGGCATGGCGGTGGTGCCGATGCTCAGCCCGGCGCTGGGCGGCCTGCTGGACGAGGCCTTCGGCTGGCAGGCGAATTTCATCGCCTTCCTTTTGATCGGCCTGGCGGCGCTCTGGCTGATTCACACCGATCTGGGCGAAACCAACCGCGCGCGCAGCACGTCTCTGGCGGCGCAGATGCGCCAGTATCCGGCGCTGCTCGGCTCTCCCAGGTTCTGGGGGTACAGCCTGGCCGCCGCATTCGGTTCGGGGCTGTTTTTCGCCTATCTGGGCGGCGCGCCGTTTCTGGGCGACAGGCTGTTTCACCTGCCGCCATCGCGCCTGGGGGTCTACTTCGGGGCGCCGGCGCTGGGCTACATGGCGGGCAATTTCCTGTCGGGGCGGTTTTCGACGCGCCTCGGGATCAACCGGATGATCGGCTGGGGGGCGCTGCTTTCGGCCGCGTCCATCGTGGCGCTTCTGGTCGCCTTCCTGACGGGGCATGGCACGGCACCGGCGTTTTTCGGGCTGATGATCGTGATGGGCATCGGCAACGGCATGGTGCTGCCCAATGCCAATGCCGGGATGGTTTCGGTGCGCCCGCACCTGGCCGGCAGCGCCTCGGGGCTGGGTGGGGCGATCATGACCGGGGGCGGCGCGGCGCTTTCGGCACTTGCGGGCGCGCTGCTTGGACCCGGGACGGGGGCCACGCCGCTGCTGTGGCTGATGCTGGCGGTGTCGCTGCTGTCGCTGGGCGCCATCGCGCTGGTAATCTGGCGCGAACGCGCATCCGGCCTGGCCTGACCCGGCAAGCCCCACCGGCCCGCAGGCTCCGCCGGCCCGCAGGCCCGCAGGCTCCGCCAGCCCGCAGGCCCCGCCCCTGCCCGCGTTCACCCGGGCCGGGCCCTCCCCCGCAAGGAGCCTGCCAGCGGCAGCGTAGGGGCGGCGGCAGCAAGACTGCAGGGGGGATTGCATGTCATGTTTTGCAAAACTAGAGTTTCGGACAAGCAAAACTGCAAACCACCGCCGGAGCCCCCATGGCCACACAGAAGCTTTACGCCGGCGCCAAGCTGCGCGAAATCCGCACCCGGCTGGGGCTGACCCAACGGGCCTTTGCCGGCAAGCTTGGCGTGTCGCTGCCCTATCTGAACCAGATGGAAAACAACAATCGCCCGCTCAGCACCGCCGTGGTGCTGGGGCTGGCGCGCGAATTCGGCCTGGACGTGACCGAACTTGCCGCCGGCGACAGCGAGCGGATGGTCTCGGACATGCGCGAAGCGCTGGCCGACCCGGTGTTTGCCGAAACCGCGCCCCCGCTCGTCGACCTGCGCCTTGCCGCCGCCAACGCCCCGGCCCTGGCACGCGCCTTTCTCGATCTGCACCGCGCCTACCGGCAAAGCCACGAACGGCTTGCCTCTCTGGACGAAGCCCTGGGGCGCGAGGACAGCCCGGTGCGGCCCAGCCCCTGGGAAGAGGTGCGCGATTTCTTCCACTACTGCGACAACTACATCGACGCGGTGGACCGCGCGGCCGAGCATTTCGCCGCCCCCGCCGGCACCGCGCGCGACGTGGAAGCGGCGGCGCGCGACGCCCTGGCGACGCTGGGCGTCAGCGTGAGCGACCACCCGGGCCCGATGCTGCGCCGATTCGATGCCGCGGCGCGCCGGCTTGAGCTGTGCGCCAGCGCCGCCGCCCCGACGCGCCGCTTCCAGCTGTTGCACCAGCTTGCGCTGCTGACCCAGAACGAGTTGCTGGAGGCGACGCTTGACCTGGCGCGCTTCCAGAGCGGCGAGGCCCGCGCCATCGCCAGGATCGGGCTGGCCAACTACTTCGCCGGGGCGGCGCTGCTGCCCTATGGGCCGTTTCAGCAGGCCGCCGAGGAGACCCGCCATGACCTGGAGCGGCTGGCCGACATGTTCGGCGCCTCGATCGAGCAGGTGGCACACCGGCTTTCGACGCTGCAACGCCCCGGCGCAAAGGGCATTCCGTTCTTTTTCGTGCGGGTCGATCAGGCGGGCACGATCACCAAGCGTCACTCTGCGACACGGCTGCAGTTCGCCCGTTTCGGCGGCGCCTGCCCGCTGTGGAACGTGCACCAGGCGTTCGAAACGCCCGGGCGTTTCCTGCGCCAGCTGGCCGAAACCCCGGACGGGGTGCGCTATTTCTGCCTGGCGCGCGACGTGTCGAAACCGGGCGGTTCCTTTCGGGCACCGGTGCGCCGCTATGCCATCGGGCTGGGCTGCGAGATCACCCACGCCTCGCGCCTGGTCTATGCCGACGACCTGGACCTGAAAAACCCCCAGGCCTTCGAGCCGATCGGGATTTCCTGCCGAATCTGCGAACGCCGCGGCTGCCATCAGCGCTCGGTGCCGCCGCTTGAACGCCGGCTGGCCGTCGATCACAACCAGCGCGGACTGCTGCCCTACGCACTGCAATAGCCGAGAGCCCACGCCGGACCGCCCGCCCCCGCCCCCGTGCCCGGCCCGCGCAGGCCGCGGATGGGGCGCACCCCGGCATTTGCGTTCCGGCCTGGCGTTCCGGCCTGGCGTTCCCGCCTGGCGGGCCGGCCTCAACCGCCGCGGTCGGCCTGCAGCAGCTTCCAGATTTCGTCCTTCAGCGCCAGGCGCTGCCTGCGCATCTCGGCCTCGTGCAGCGCGTCTGTCGGCTCGACAAAGCTTTCGGCGCGATGAATTTTCCGGTTCAGCGCCTCATAGGCTTCGGCAAGGCGCGCGAAATGCGTATCGCTGTGTTTCAGCGCGCGTATCCTGGCCTTGTATTCGGGAAATTCCTCGGGCAGTTCATGGGGGGTGTGGCTCATGCGGTCCTCGTTTGCGGCATCTGCGCGGATCGTTGCGCCAATGCCTGCTGCGCGCATTGATCCGCGTCAAACGGGGCCGGGCGGCAGCCCCCACTGTCCAATGAAATATCTGGACAGGCCTGCACGCATGCGTTCTACTTGACCGGCCAATCAAAAAAGATTTCCTGGTCAGGGAGGCCACCCATGAACATCAAGACATCTCTGTGCGCGCTGGCGCTGGTCGCGGCCGGCGCACCGGCATTCGCCGATTGTTCCAAGGTCACCTTCTCCGATGTCGGCTGGACGGACATCACCGCCACCACGGCCGCCACCAGCGCCGTCCTGAAGGCGCTGGGCTACGATACCGACACCAAGATCCTGTCGGTGCCGGTCACCTACGAGGCCATGGCCAAGGGCGATGTGGACGTATTCCTGGGCAACTGGATGCCGACGATGGAGGCCAACATCGCCCCCTATCGCGAGGCCGGCACCGTGGACACCGTGCGTGCCAACCTGCATGGCGCGAAATACACGCTGGCGGCAAACAAGGCCGCCGCCGATCTCGGCATCCGGGATTTTGCCGATATCGCCGCCCACAAGGACGAACTGGGCGGCCGGATCTACGGCATCGAGCCGGGCAATGACGGCAACCGGCTGATCATGGACATGATCAAGCAGAACGCCTTCGGTCTGAGCGGCTTCGAGGTGGTCGAAAGCTCGGAACAGGGGATGCTGGCGCAGGTGGCGCGGGCCAACCGCAAGGGCGAGCCGATCGTGTTTCTGGGCTGGGAACCGCACCCGATGAACGCCAATTTCGAGCTGACCTATCTTTCGGGCGGGGATGACTGGTTCGGCCCCGATTTCGGCGGCGCCACGGTTTATACCAATACCCGCGCCGGCTATGCGGACGAATGCCCCAATGTCGGAACCCTGCTGAAAAACCTCGAATTCACCCTGCCGATGGAAAACGAGATCATGGGGGCGATCCTCGATGACGGCCAGGAGGCCGGGCCGGCCGCGAAAGCCTGGCTCAAGGCGCATCCCGAACTCCTCGGCAAATGGCTGGCCGGGGTCAAGACCCGCGACGGCGGCGACGGGATGGCCGCCGTCAGGGCGGCGCTGGGACTGTAAGGCGATGACACCGCGCCCCGGGTCGGCCTGCGGGCCGGCCGCGGCGGTGGCCCGGGCGGCGGCATGCTGCGGGCCGGGGCGCCGCTGCGCCGGCGACGGGCGGCGCGTGGCCGGCACGGCTGCGAGCGAACCGGCAAGAGGGCCGGCATGGACTGGCTGAGCGAAACCAGGATTCCCGTCGGCAAGACCGCCAAGGCGGTTTTCGACTGGCTTCAGGACCACGGCGCCTGGTTCTTCGACGGTCTGTCCGAGGCCATGGAGCAGCTGATCGGCTGGCTCCTGTGGGCGCTTCAGGCGCCCCCTGCCCTGGCGGTGATCGGCGCATTCGTGGCGCTGACATGGCTGGTGCAGCGGTCCTGGAAAACCGCGCTGTTCGTGGGGCTCGGCTTTCTGTTCATTCTCAACCAGGGCTACTGGAAACAGACCACCGAAAGCCTGACCCTGGTGCTGGCGGCCTGCGTGCTGTGCATGGGGCTGGGCGTGCCGGTGGGGATCGCGGCGGCGCACCGGCCCCGGCTTTTCCGGGTGATGCGGCCGGTGCTGGATCTGATGCAGACCCTGCCGACCTTCGTCTATCTGATCCCGGCGATCGTGTTTTTCGGCATCGGCATGGTGCCCGGCCTGATCGCAACCGTGATCTTCGTGCTGCCGGCCCCGATCCGGCTGACGCATCTGGGCATCTCCTCGACCCCGACCGAACTGCTGGAAGCGGTGCGCGCCTTTGGCGGCACGCCGCGCCAGACCCTGTGGAAGGTGGAACTGCCCTGGGCAATGCCGCAGATCATGGCCGGGCTGAACCAGACGATCATGCTGAGCCTGTCGATGGTGGTGATCGCCGCCCTGGTCGGCGCCAACGGGCTGGGCGTGCCGGTGGTGCGCGCGCTCAATTCGGTCAACACGGCGCTGGGGTTCGAAAGCGGCTTCATCATCGTGGTTCTGGCGATCATGCTGGACCGGATGCTGCGGGTGGGCGGCAAATGACGGCGGTGGAATTCGACCGGGTTTCCATCGTTTTCGGAGACCGCCCCGATGCGGCCCTGCCGCAGATGGACGCCGGAAAGAGTCGCGCCGAAATCCAGAAGGCCACCGGCCAGGTGCTGGGGGTGCATGACTGCTCGCTCAGCGTCCGGGAAGGCGAAATCCTTGTTCTGATGGGGCTTTCCGGGTCAGGAAAGTCCACGCTGCTGCGCGCGGTGAACGGGCTGAATGCCGTGACCCGCGGCGAGGTGCGGGTGCTGGACGGGGGCCGCATGACCTCGCTCACCAAGGCCGACGCCGCGACGCTGCGCCGGCTGCGGCTGAACACCATTGCCATGGTGTTTCAGCAGTTCGCCCTTCTGCCCTGGCGCACGGTGGCCGAAAACGTCGGCCTGGGGCTGGAACTGGGCGGCATGGACAGGGCCACGCGCGCCGCCAGGGTGGCCGAACAGCTGGAACTGGTGGGGCTGTCGGACTGGGCCGAACGCAGGGTGGACGAGTTGTCGGGCGGCATGCAGCAGCGCGTCGGGCTGGCGCGCGCCTTTGCCACCCGGGCGCCGATCCTGCTGATGGACGAGCCGTTTTCCGCGCTTGATCCGCTGATCCGCACCCGGCTGCAGGACGAGTTGCTTGAGCTTCAGGGCAAGCTCAGGCGCACCATCGTTTTCGTCAGCCACGACCTGGACGAGGCGTTCAAGATCGGCAACCGGATTGCCATCATGGAGGGCGGGCGGATCGTGCAATGCGGCACCCCGCGGGAAATCTTTTCCAGCCCGGCCAGCGATTACGTGGCCGATTTCGTTGCCAACATGAACCCGCTGGGGGTGCTGAGCGCGCGCGACGTGATGCAAGGCGCGGCCGGCGGCGCGGTCCCGGATGTGACCGTCCCCCCCGAAGCAGGCCTGCGCGAGGTGATGCAAAGCCTGGCCGGGCCGGTCCGCGAGATCGGGGTGGTGGACGACGGCACATTCCTGGGCCGGATCACCGCCGAGACGATTCTTTCGAAACTGCTGGACCCGACCGGCTGACGGCGGCGCCGATCACCGCAGCCGGCCCGGCGGCGCGCCCGGCGGCGGATCCGCCTGCCGCTGCGCCGGGGCGTGCGTTTGCGGCCCGACGTTACGCCGTTCGCCGTTGTGCCGGTTTGCCGGTGCCCCGGCCTGGTGTGCCCATGCAAGGCCCGGGCGTGTGCGGCCGCGGCCCGGCCACCCCCATCAGGGCAGGGTGCAGCATCCGGCCAGCATCCGCGCGCCAAGGCTGCCCGACAGGATCGCCCGGATCGAATATCCGAACGGTCGCTCGCTCATTCCGTCGCTGCACAGGCCGCGGCTGATCACCCCGTGAAGCGCGGCGCCATCTGCGCCCTTCAGCACCAGCCCGAAGCTTTGCGGCGCGCCACCCTGGGGCGGGCCGCTCCACTGGCGCGTCATCGGCACGGCCTGTCCTTCGAGTTCGTCGAAAACGCCGCTGTCGCCGTTCAGCCGCAGCGCCCAGAACGGTTCGTTTCCGAAGCAGCCGAGCTTTTCGGGCAGGGTTTCGTCGGCCTGCCGTTCGGCGCGCTTCAGAAATTTCATCGCCACCCAGGCGCTGCCGTCTGCGTAGGCCATGAGCCCCCATTTTCCGTTTTCGGACAGGGCGACGATTTCGACATTGCGCCGGTTCGCCGGCAGATGGCCAAGCACGGCCGCGCCCGTATCCGGTGCCGCGCGCAGGTCAAGCACCTCTCCGGCGGGCACCCCGGCAACGTCGAAATAGGCCGGCAGCAACCCGGCGACCGCTTTCAGCGGCAGGGCAAGGGAAATGGCAAGGGCAGCAAGGGCATGTCGCAGCATCCGGGACTCCTTTCGTTGTTCATGATCTGCATGAGTCATGTCGTTCATGGCGCACATGTCGTTGTTCTACAGTTTCGTGGCCACGTCCGGCGGGGTGAAGGCGCGCCGCTTGAGCATCGCTTCGCGCCAGGTGATGAAACTGACCGCCGCCATGATGATGGTGCCCCCCAGCACCACCCAGCCATCCACCGGTTCGCCGAAAAACAGCGCCCCGAGCAGCACCGACCAGACCAGTTGCAGGAAGGTGACCGGCTGGGTGACGGTAATCGGCGCCTTCTGGAAGGCCAGCGTCATGGTGAAATGGCCGGCGGTGGCAAAGGCGGCGAC
>JALSRF010000449.1 GCA_026984895.1 Paracoccaceae bacterium | reverse complement strand
GAAGGTGGACAGCTATCTGCACGCGCAGTCCGCCGATATCGCGCAGGGCGTCGATGCCGACGGCAACAAGGATGAAGGCGCGGGCGACCAGGGCATCATGTTCGGCTATGCCACCACCGAAACGCCCGAACTGATGCCGGCCCCGATCCAGTATTCCCACGCCATCCTGCGCCGCCTGGCCGAGGTGCGCAAGAGCGGCCGCGAACCCCGGCTGGGACCGGACGCGAAATCGCAGCTTTCGCTGCGCTACGAAAACGGCAAGCCGGTCGAGGCAACCTCGATCGTGCTGTCCACCCAGCACCTCGACCCGGAGATGACCTCGGATGACGTCCGCGCCCTGGTCGAGCCCTATATCCGCGAGGTCCTCCCCGACGGCTGGATAACCGCCGGCACCGAATGGCATGTGAACCCGACGGGCAAGTTCGTGATCGGCGGGCCGGACGGCGATGCCGGCCTGACCGGCCGCAAGATCATTGTCGATACCTACGGCGGCGCCGCGCCCCACGGCGGCGGCGCCTTCTCGGGCAAGGATCCGACCAAGGTGGACCGCTCGGCCGCATATGCCGCGCGCTATCTCGCCAGGAACGTCGTCGCCGCCGGGCTGGCCGAGCGCTGCCTGATCCAGCTGTCCTATGCCATCGGCGTGGCACGGCCGCTGTCGATCTATGTGGACGATTTCGGCACCGGCAAGGTCGCCGGGCGCGAGATCGAACAGGCAATCCCGAAGGTGATGGACCTGACCCCGCGCGGCATCCGCGAACACCTGGAACTGAATCGCCCGATCTACCAGCGGACCGCGGCCTACGGCCATTTCGGCCGCACCCCCGACGAACAGGGCGGCTTCAGCTGGGAACGCAACAGCCTGGCCGACGCGCTCAAGGGCGCCTTGTAAGCCCGGAGCAGGCCCGGAGCAGCCCGCAGGCCCCCGGGGTTTCGGGGTTTCGGGCCCGCCCCGAAAAAACGGACCCGCAGACGAAGACACCCCGCAGCCCCGCCCGGCGAATCCGGCGGGGCTGCGCCGTTTTCCGCGGGATTTTTTTCAAGACGCCGCCCGGGGGCGCGCTGTCGTCAGGAAGCTGTCAGGTAATGGCCGGTATGGTCCGCCGCAAATGGCAGATTCGAACAGACGAGAGACTGACATGAACCAACCGGCCCGGCGCAGCAGTTCCGCCCACAGCATCGCGGTATGGGATCCGTTCGTGCGCCTGTTTCACTGGGGCCTCGTGGCCACGGTCGGGGTCGCGGGCCTGACCGGGTTCGTGCTTGGCCCTGCGTGGATTCGCGTCCACATCGCCTCGGCGGTGCTGGCCGCCGTCCTGGTGACGCTGCGCGTCATCTGGGGCGTCTTCGGCCCCACCTTCGCGCGCTTTTCCAGCTTCGTGGTGCTGGAACCCGGAAAGCTTCTGGACCATGTGGACGATCTGCGCGCCGACCGGGCGCCGCGCTACATCGGGCACAATCCGCTTGGCGCGGCAATGGTGCTGGCGCTGCTGGCCAGCGTGCTGGTGCTGGCGCTCACCGGCGCGCTGTTTCTTGGCGGGGTCTACAAGACCGGCCCCTTCCTTGACGACCTGCCCTATTGGGCGGGCCGGGTTTCGGGCGTGTTTCACCAGCTTGTCGCCCTGGGCCTTGCGGGCCTGGTGATCCTGCATATCGGCGGGGTCATCTTCGAAAGCCGGCGCGAGGGCGAAAACCTGGCCCATGCCATGGTCACGGGCCGCAAGACGCTGACCCGCGACGCGGTCGTGGCACCGCGCAAACGCGCCCTGATCCTGCCCAGCGTCCTGAGCGCGCTGTTCCTGCTGGGCGGCGCGGCCTACTGGGCCTATGCCGCCTCGCGCGAGGCGCCCGGCCCCGATGGCGAAGGCAGCCCGCGCGGCCTGCCGGTGGCCGAGGCAAGCTTCGATCCGGCCTTTGCCGAGGAATGTTCGGCCTGTCACATGCTTTACAACCCGTCGCTGCTGCGCGCGGCTGACTGGCGCAAGGTGATGGCGACGCTCGACAATCACTACGGAGAGGACGCCTCTCTTGACCCGAAAACCACCCAGCGGATCACCGACTGGCTGGTGGCCCATGCCGCCGAAACCGCGGATACGCGCCCGGCACACCTGTTCGCCCTGCCGGTGGGTCCCGATGGCTCGCCCGGCATGATCAACGACACCCGGGCCTGGCGCAAGCTGCATGACGATGCCCTGGAAAGCGGCGCCTTCAAGGTGAAATCCGTTGGCAGCGCGGCCAACTGCCAGGCCTGCCACAAGGACGCCCAGTCGGGCATGTTCAGCCCGTTTTCGATCAAGGTTCCAAAGGAGTAAGACGATGAAATACAGGCATGTCCTGGCCACGCTCGTGGCCGCAACCATGGCAACGACGGTTGTCGCCGGCGACACCAGCCCGGCACAGCTGCTCAAGAAATTCGAGGCCCAGGCCGGCACCTCCGGCTCGCCCGAGCGCGGGCGCGCCCTGTTCACCGGCACCCATACCGGCGGCAAACCGGACACGCCAAGCTGCACCACCTGCCACACCACCAACCTGAAGGGGCGCGGCAAGACCCGGGCCGGAAAGGTGATCGAGCCGATGGCCCTTTCGGCGAACCCGTCCCGGTTCAGCGACAGCGCCAAGGTTGCAAAATGGTTCCGTCGCAACTGCAGGACCGTCCTCGGTCGCGAGTGCACGCCCGGCGAAAAGGCCGATGTCATCGCATTCCTGTCGAGCATCTAGGAAAGGAAATCCAATGATCAGAAAAACCGTTTCGTCCACCTGCCTTGCCGCGGCGCTGTTGCTGTCGGCACTCCCGGCCGCCATGGCCGAAGAGGGGGTGCAACTGCCGCCGATCGCCGACAAGGTGACCAGGACCGAATGTTCGGCCTGCCACATGGCCTATCCGGCGGTGCTCCTGCCCAAGCGTTCGTGGCATGCGATCATGTCGGACCTGAGCAACCATTTCGGCGAGGATGCCTCGCTCGACGCCAAGACCGAGCAGCACATCCGCGCCTATCTGGAAGCCAATGCAGCGGATACCGGCGGCCGGCTGCCCGCGATTTCGCGCGGGCTTTCGCCTTCGGACACGCCGCTGCGGATTTCCGAACTGCCGATCATCAGAAGCATCCACGAGGAAGTGGGCTCGCGCTGGCGCAAGCGCGTCGGCTCGATGGGCAAGTGCAACGCCTGCCACCGCGGCGCCGAGCGGGGCCGCTTCGAAGAGGGCTGATCCGCCCCGGCCGGCCCCTTCCCTCTCGGGGAGGATCGCGCCGGCCGGTTTCGCCCCCTGGCTGCCGATTTCGGCGCTTCTTCATCGATCCTTCGGCGTTTTTCGGCCGCTTGCCGGGCGGACCGGCCCGGATCGGGGCAGATCGCGGCAGATCGGGGCTTGACCGGCGCGCGGCGCTTGGCGACAAGCGCCGCCATGAACCAAGGACCCCCGCCCCCCGCCCCCGGCATGCGGCGCAACTTCTACGGCCGCATCCACGGCAAGACGCTGCGCCCCGGCCAGAAACGCCGTCTGGAGGAAGACCTGCCCCGCCTCTCCCCGGGACCGGTCGGCGCCGACACCAACCCGGCGCGAACCCCGCTTGACCTGCAGGCCAGGTTCGGTGGCAGGCCGGTGTGGCTGGAAATCGGATTTGGCGGCGGAGAGCATCTGCTGCACCAGGCCGAAAGCCACCCCGAGGTGGCGCTGATCGGCTGCGAACCCTTCGTGAACGGCGTGGCCATGCTGCTTGGCAAGCTGCGCCGCTCGAGCGCGGACAATGTCGCGGTGCATCCGGGCGATGTGCGCGAACTGTTCGAGGTGCTGCCCCGCGCCTCGATCGCGCGCGCGTTCCTGCTGTATCCGGACCCCTGGCCCAAGCGGCGCCACCATCGGCGGCGTTTCGTCACCCCCGAGCATCTTCAGCCGCTGGCCCGGGTGCTGAAGCCGGGCGCGATCTTTCGCGTGGCAACCGACATCGCCGACTATGTGCGCCAGACGCTGGAACAGGTGCCCCGCCACGGGTTCGAATGGCTTGCCCGGACCCCCGCCGACTGGCGTAGTCCCTGGGAGGACTGGCAATCCACGCGCTACGAGATCAAGGCCCTGCGCGAGGGGCGCACGCCATACTACCTGACCTTTCGCCGGCTGTGAGCCCCGCGCCGGCGCACGCCGCCCCCTCCCCGGGCCGGGCGGCGCGCTACTTGCGGATTTCGTCCGCCCGCACCCCCCAGAGCCCCTTCTTTTCGGCCCAGCCGGAATACCCGTCCGCGGTAATCCGGCACATGGTCGGATTGCAGGCGCCAAGACGGGCGATCACCCCCGCCTCGGCATAGGCATTCACCTGCGATCCGGGGTCGGGCTTGCGATAAAGCGGCAACAGATCGGTTTCGACGATCACCGTGCGCACGCCGGACAACAGCGCATAGTGCATCCAGCCGCCGGCCCCGTCCTTGTCGCGCACCCGGCGCCAGTGGCCGTATTCCGCGGTCACCTCCAGCGGCATGTTGCGCCGCTTGAACACCCAGTCGATCTTGTGGCCAAGCGACGGTCCGCGCCGCACGTTGCCCTCGTCGGCGCGCAACGAAACGAAGCGCGGCAGCGGCAGGTTGGTTTCGCTGCCGCGCCTGGCGGCCGGATCGGTCGGGTTTGCGGCATCGCCGATGGCACCCGACACACCCAGAAACGCTACCGCGACGGCGATGACCGCCGCCCGCAACCCTGTCAATCTCATCTTCTGCCCGCCCGTTGCAACATCGGCTGCCGGCTTTCGTGCCTTTTCACCTTGCCGGGCGCCACCTTGTGCTTGTGCCTCCGCCCGTTCCTTGCCACTTTGCCACCAATGTCCGGCAATGTGAAGACGGAGACACCCGCAAGATGACGAACCCGCGCCTGTCCGTGGTCCTGACCCGCCGCCTTCCGCCGGCGGTGGAAACGCGGATGAGCGAACTTTTCGACACCAGGCTGCGCAGCGATGACGAACCGATGACGCGCGCCGAACTGGCCGAATCGATGCAGAACGCCGATGTGCTGGTGCCCACCATCACCGAGCGCATCGACCAGGCGCTGCTGGCGGGCGCCGGCGAACGGCTGAAGCTGATCGCGAATTTCGGGGCCGGGATCGACCATATCGACGTGGCCACCGCCCGCCAGCGCGGCATCCTGGTGTCGAACACTCCCGGGACCGTCACCGAGGATACCGCCGACATGACCATGGCACTGATCCTGGCCACGGTGCGGCGCATTCCCGAAGGTCTGGCGCTGATGCAGGCGGGCGCGTGGCAGGGCTGGGCCCCCACCGCGCTGCTTGGCGGACGGCTGGCCGGGCGGCGGCTGGGCATCCTGGGCATGGGGCGGATCGGGCAGGCGGTTGCGCGACGCGCCGCGGCCTTCGGCATGCAGGTGCACTACCACAACCGCCACCGCCTGCGCCACGAGATCGAAGAGGCGCTGGCGGCCACATACTGGGAAAGCCTCGATCAGATGGTTGCGCGCATGGACATCGTTTCGGTCAACTGCCCGCACACGCCGGCCACCTATCACCTGATGAACGCGCGCCGGCTGAAGCTGATGAAGCCGACGGCGGTGATCGTGAACACCTCGCGCGGCGAGGTGATCGACGAAAACGCCCTGACGCGGGGTCTGCGCGCCGGTGAGATCGCCGGCGCCGGGCTGGATGTGTTCGAGCACGCAACCCGTATCAACCCGCGCCTGCGCGAACTGAAGAACGTGGTCCTGCTGCCGCATATGGGCTCGGCCACCGTCGAGGGACGGCTGGAAATGGGCGAAAAGGTGATCATCAACATCAAGACATTCGCCGACGGCCACCGCCCGCCGGATCTGGTGGTGCCGGGAATGCTCTAGTGCGGCGCCGGCCCGGGCCGGACACCGGCCGGCGCCCGCCGACAGCCACAAGAGCCTGCCGCGCAGGACCGGATTCGCCGCAAGCACGAAAATGTTGAGGGCAGGCGGCGGCGCGGCTGCAGCCCCGTTCCGCCACGCCCCGTTCCGCCACGCCCAGGTCACGGGATCGAAACCGCGACCGCGTTCAACGGGGGAGGACGGGACGCCCTGCCTCGCCGCCCCGCCTGGCCGCTCTCCAGCCGATGTCACGCCCCCGCCCGATGCGTCGGCATGCGCGCCGGCGGGGCCGGATCGAACGCGCGCGGTCGGCTCTGCGCGTAACGCCCCCATACCCCGGCTTCGCGTCCGCGGTCTGCGGGGCGCTCAGCACCGGGCGCTCAGCACCGGCCTCCTGCCGGCGGGCGGCATGCCTCAGCGGACCACATGGACCGAACACGGCGCATGGCGCACGACCCGTGCCGCCGTCGAACCCAGGAGATAGTCCGTCAGCCCCGGCTTGTGCGACGCGATCACGATGCAGTCCACGTCGTGGTCGCGCGCGTAATCGGTGATGGTCGCGCCCGGCGGGCCTTCCAGAAGCTCCGTTTCCACATCCTTCACACCGCCGATTTCGGCAACCAGAGATGCCTTCGCCGCGTCGCGCGCTTCGCGAACATGCTCGGGCGGGATGTAGTGCTCGATATAGCCGGGCATGGTTTCCATCACATGCAGGGCGACGATCCTGCCGCCCTCCGACAAGAGCTTTCTGGCCACTTCCATTGCCACGCCGGTGTTCGGCCGGTGGTCGAACGCCACGGGAACGAGAATCTTCTTGTACATCTGCGCACCTCCATTTCCCATTTTCGTCACCTGATCATGAAAGAAATGGTGGCGCCTTGAGATGTATCAAGGCCGGCGCCGTTTCAGCCCCCGTCGAAACGAAACCGCAGCAGCCTCATCGCATTGCCGGTGACCAGAATGGTCGCGCCGGTATCGGCCAGGATCGCCATCCACAACGAGGTCACGCCGAAAAGCGTCGTGACCAGGAACACCGCCTTCAGCCCCAGCGCCATGGTGATGTTCTGGCGGACGTTGGCCATGGTCGCGCGCGACAACGAAACCAGCGCCGCAATCCCGCCAAGGCGTTCGTGAAGCAGCGCCGCATCGGCCGTCTCCAGCGCCACATCGGTGCCGCCCCCCATGGCGATCCCCACATCGGCCCGGGCCAGCGCCGGGGCGTCGTTGATGCCGTCGCCGACCATCGCAACCGGGCCTTCGCGGCCCAGGCGTTCGACCTGTTCCAGCTTGTCCTCGGGCAGAAGCTCGGCCACCACGTCGATACCCAGCTCCGACGCCAGCGCCGCGCCGGTGTGCCGGTTGTCGCCGGTCAGCATGACCGCCGAAACCCCCATGTCGGCCAGGCGCGCCAGGGCCGTGCGGGCATCGTCGCGCAACGCATCGCGCAGGGCGATGATCCCGGCCCTCCGGTCGTCGCGAAGCACGACAACGACCGTCTTGCCCTGCCGTTCAAGCGCCTGGATCGCCGCCTCTTCTTCGGCGCCCGGCGGCGCGATCTCGGCCGCATGGCGCGCCGAGGCAACCATGACCCGGTGCCGGCCCACCTCGGCCTCGACCGCGCGCCCGCCAAGCGCGCGTGCGTTGCGGGCTTCGGGCACAGTCAGCGCGCGCGCGCGGGCCTCGGCCCGGATCGCGCCGGCCAGCGGATGCGCGGACCCTGCCTCGGCCGCAGCCGCCAGCGCCAGGACAGCGTCCGCCTGCGCCTGCGCGTCCGCCTGCGCGCCCGAATCCGCGCCCGGATCCG
>JALSRF010000448.1 GCA_026984895.1 Paracoccaceae bacterium | reverse complement strand
TGGTCGTCGTCACCGACGCGCTGTTGAAATCACAACTGCCCGAGGCCACGGTGGCCAAGGTCATGGGCGGCAACATGGCCCGGCTTCTGGCGCGCATGCTGCCCGAGGGATGAGCCTGGCTGCCGAAGAAGGGCGCAGGCCCGTTCAGCCGGCGGCAAGCCGTTCGAACAGCCGGGCGATGGCCTCGGCGCCCGGGTCGTTGTGGCCGGCGAGCATGTCGGGCGAGATGTAGCTGGCGCGCCCGGCGCGCGCCTTGGTGATCTCGGCCGTCCGGTCGGCGCCGGCGCGCGCGGCGGCGGCGGCTGCCGGTATCCCGTCGGGCAGGGCGGCAAGCGCCGGCTCCAGCGCGTCGATCATGGTGCGGTCGCCGGCGCGTGCTCCGCCCACTTCCTGCACCCGTTCAAGCCCGGCGCGCAGCGCGTCGATCGGCGTCTTGCCCGAGGCCGAAGCATCGCCGGCGGCGCTGAAGAAGATCGCCAGCAGCACGCCCGACGACCCACCCATGGTCTGGCTGAGTTCCTCGCCGATGGCGCGGAAAAGCTGGGTCAGATCGGCCAGCGGCAGCCGGTCCACCGCACCCTTGAGCGCGCGCGCGGCGGTGGCCAGGGTGGTGCCGGTATCGCCGTCGCCGGATTTCGCATCGAGCGCGTTCAGATCCGCCTCCATCGTCAGGAAGATGTCGCAGCAGGTCTCGATCAGCTGCTTGCGCGCCGGATGGGCCGAGGCCATCGGCCTGATCGGGGCCAGCCCGTCGGGCAGCGGCAGAACCGGCGCATCCGCGCGCATCGCCAGCCCCGGCCAGGCCCAGGGGCCGACCGGCTTTCCGAGCAACTCCAGGTCATCGTCGCTTGCCGGCATCAGCGACACCGAGAACCCCCGCATGTCGAGCGAGGTCATCATCGGCGCCGGGCCGATCGTGGCGGCGATCTGTGCGCCGATCCCGGAGTTCAGCAGATCGTTGGTCAGAATCGACATTTCCAGCGGCGGCGTGCCGCCGAGGTTGTTGATCAGCGCCACATGCGGTCCCGCTCCCATCGCCGCCTTCAGCCGTTCGACAACCATGGCGATGGCGCTGCGGGCATCGGTGAAATCCACCTGTTCGATCCCCGGTTCGCCGTGGATGCCGAGCCCCAGTTCGGCCTTGCCCGCCGGGATGCGGTTTTCCTTGGGCGCGCCGGGAACCGTGCAGGTGTCCAGCGACATGCCCAGAGAAACGGTTCCGCCGATCACCCGCCTTGCGGCTTCGGTCACGGTGTCCAGGTCGGCGCCGTCCTCGGCCAGTGCCCCGGCGATCTTGTGCACGAAAAGCGTGCCTGCCACGCCGCGCGGCTGCGGCAGGTCGGGCAGGGCGATGTCGTCGTCCACCACCACCATCGACACCTTCAGCCCGAAGGCGCGGGCGCGCTCGGCCGCAAGGCCGAAGTTCAACCGGTCGCCGGTATAGTTCTTGACGATCAGCAGGCAGCCCGCCTTGCCGGTGACCGACAGGATGCCGGCCAGCACCGCGTCCACCGAGGGCGAGGCGAACACGTCGCCGCAGACCGCAGCGGTCAGCATTCCCTGACCCACGAAGCCCGCATGCGCCGGCTCGTGACCCGAACCGCCCCCCG
>JALSRF010000447.1 GCA_026984895.1 Paracoccaceae bacterium | reverse complement strand
CCGAGCCCGAGGAACTGTCGCCGCCGATCATCAACCTGGAAAACGCCGCCGTGGGCTATGACGGCAAGCCGGTTCTTTCCCGGCTTTCCCTGCGCATCGACCAGGACGACCGGATCGCGCTCCTGGGCCGCAACGGTGAGGGAAAATCCACCCTTTCCAAGCTGTTGTCGGGCCGCCTTCAACCTCTTGAAGGGCGCATGACCGTGGCGAACAAGCTGCGCGTCGGCTATTTCGCCCAGCACCAGGTGGATGAATTGCACGTGGACGAAACCCCGATCGACCACATCCGCCGGATGCGCCCCGACGAAGCACCGGCGCGGCTGCGCGCGCGCCTTGGGGGCTTCGGCATCGGCGCCGAGCAGGCCGAAACGCTGGTCGGTCGGCTGTCGGGCGGGCAGAAGGCGCGGCTGTCGCTGATGCTGGCCACGCTCGATGCGCCGCACATGCTGATCCTGGACGAACCCACCAACCACCTCGACATCGAAAGCCGCGAAGCCCTGGTCGAGGCGCTCACCGCCTACACCGGCGCCGTGGTGCTGGTCAGCCATGACATGCACCTGCTGTCGCTGGTCGCCGACCGGCTCTGGCTGGTGAGCGGCGGGCACGTCGCGCCCTATGACGACGATCTGGAAGCCTACCGCGAGATGCTGCTGACGCGCGACCGCCCGAAGACCGGCGAAAAACCCGCGCCCCGGCCCGGACGCGCCAGCCGCGACCAGTTGCTGGTGCTGCGCGCAGAGGTGCGCAAATGCGAAACCCGGGTTGAGAAACTGAACGAGATGCGCGACAAACTGGCCGAGAAACTTGCCTCGCCCGCGCTTTATGAAGACGGCAACGCAGGTCAGGCCGCCGTATGGCAAAGGAAATATGCCGAGGTCATGGCCGCCCTGGAACGCGCCGAAGACCTCTGGATGGATGCCCTCGGCAGACTGGAAAAAGCGGAAAGACCGGATGGATAGCACCGCACTGATCACATCGTTCGTCACGATATTCGTGATCATCGACCCGATCGGGCTGGCCCCGTTGTTCATTGCCCTGACCCGGGGGAGCGACCCGGCGCACCGGCGCGCGGTGGCGCTGAGGGCCTGTCTGATCGGCGCCGCGATCCTTGCGCTCTTCGGCCTGTTCGGCGATGCGGTGCTGCGTTTCACCGGCATCTCCATGCCCGCCTTTCGCATCGCCGGCGGGATCCTGCTGTTTCTCACCGCGATGGACATGCTGTTCGAACGCCGCAGCGCGCGGCGCAAGGGGCAGGCCAGCGACGCCGACGACCCGTCGGTTTTTCCGCTGGCCACGCCGCTGATCGCCGGTCCGGGGGCCATCACCTCGATGATCCTGCTGACCGACAAGGCCAGCGGTCTGAGCGCACAGATCGCGATCTACGGGGTGATGCTGTCGGTGCTGATGCTGGTGCTGGTCTTCTTCATGGCTTCTTCGGTGATCGAAAAGCTTCTGGGCAGCGTCGGGGTGAATGTGGTGACACGCCTTCTGGGCATGCTTCTGGCGGCGCTGTCGGTGCAATTCGTGCTGGACGGGCTGCACGGGTTCGGGCTGGCGGCGGGTGTGGGTCCGGGCGCGGGCCCGGGTGTGGGTCCGGGTGTGGGCAGCGGCT
>JALSRF010000446.1 GCA_026984895.1 Paracoccaceae bacterium | reverse complement strand
TCTCGATCTGAAGCGGCAGGCGCGCGGCGGTTCCATCCTGGCGCCGCAGCCGCAGGCCCAGGTCGTAGAAGGTGCGGATGCGAATGTTGCCGCCGGCCTCGCCCGCCGCCTCGGCCGCGTTCTTCAACAGGTTCAGCACCACCTGTATCATCTGGTCGCGGTCAACGAAGGTCGGCGGCAGCGAGGGGTCGTATTCGTCGCTGATGGTCATCCCCGAGGCAAAGCCCAGCAGGGCCGAGCGCCGCGCCCGGTCGAGGATGTCATGCACGTTTACCACCGCGCGATCGGGCGGGCGCAGGTTGCCGAACTGTTCGACCTGCTCCAGCAGCGCCACGATGCGCCGGCTCTCGGCCACGATCAGGTCGGTCATTTCGCGGTCGCGCGCATCGAGGTTCATTGCCAGCAGCTGGGCCGCGCCGGTGATCCCGGCCAGCGGGTTCTTGATCTCGTGGGCCAGCATCTCGGCCATGCCCACGGCCGAACGCGCCGAGGATTTCACCGCCCGGCCCTGCCCGGCCCGCTCCGACAGGCGGCGCGGCTCAAGCACCAGCAGCACGTCGCCGGCCGCCCCGGCCACGGGCGCAACCTGAAGATCGCAGGGCACCGGCGCCCCGTTTCCCACCGAGACCCGGGCCGCCTTGATGAACACCGCGCCGCCCTGCGCGCGCACCCTTGCCAGCGCCTCTTCCAGCGGCGCGTCCACGGCCAGCCGGTCCTCCACCGCCCGGCCTTCCATGCGCCGCGACGAGGTGCCGAGGAACAGTTCGCACGCCGGATTGATCGCGCGCACGCGCCTGTCGGCGCCCACGATCAGCGTCGGCACGGGCAGCGAATTCCACAGCGCATCGCCGGTCAGGGTCATGCCGCCTCCGCCCATCGTGTCGCCAGCGCGCGCTCCAGCAGTTGCAGCACCCGGTCGGGGTTGCGCTCGCTCAGGATCGCCCGGCGCAGGCCGCCCGGCGCACGGGCGTGCTCCATGTACCAGCCCAGATGCTTGCGCATCACCCGGTTGCCGAGCGCGGCGCCGTAAAACCCGAGCGCGGCGCCATAGTGGCGCGCGACCATCTCGAACAGGGCGCGCCCCGCGGGAACGGCCGGCGCCGGCGCGCCGAAAAGCGCGGCCGCAATCGTCGCCGGCAGCCAGGGCCGGCCGCGCGCCGCACGCCCCACCATCACCCCGTCGGCCCCGGAAAGCGCCAGCGCCCGGCGCGCCGAGGCGGCATCAACGATGTCGCCGTTTGCAATCACCGGCAGGCTGACCGCCTCTTTCACCGCGCGGATGGCGCCCCAGTCGGCCTGCCCGTCATACATCTGGCACCGGGTGCGCCCGTGCACCGTGATCATGGCGATGCCGGCCGCTTCGGCGCGCCGGGCAAGTTCGGGCGCGTTCATCTGCCGGGCGTCCCAGCCCAGGCGGCATTTCAGCGTCACCGGCACCTGCACCGCGCCCACCACCGCCTCGATCAGGCGCAGCGCGTGGTCGAGGTCCTTCATCAGCGCCGAGCCCGACAGCCCGCCCACGACCTTGCGCGCCGGGCAGCCCATGTTGATGTCGATCAGCCGGGCGCCCATATCCTCGACCCGGCGGGCGGCCTCGGCCATCCAGCGCGCCT
>JALSRF010000445.1 GCA_026984895.1 Paracoccaceae bacterium | reverse complement strand
CAGGCGCGCCAGCCGCTCCGGGTTCAGCCGCCATTTCGCATCCGGGCTGCGCCGCCAGGCGCCGCTGCCCGAACAGGGCACGTCGCACAGCACCAGGTCGAAGGCCTTGCCGCGCAGCCCTTCGGACGCGTGCACGGCAATGTCCGCCCCCGCCCGCCGGGCCCGGGCCGGCAGGTCCTTCAGGCGCCGGGGATCGCCATCGTGGGCATGCACCCTGGCCCCGGTGCGCGCCGCGATGGCCAGCGCCTTGCCCCCGCCCCCGGCGCAATAGTCAAGCACCGAGGCCCGCCCCTGGAGCGGCAGCGCCTCGACCACCGCCTGCGAGGCGGCGTCCTGCAGTTCGACCCGCCCGTCGCGATAGGCCGCCGCCCGCGCGAGTCGCCGCGCATTGGCCGTGACCTCAAGAGCGGTTTTCGACAGCGGATGCGGCCGGGTTTCGATGCCCTCGGCGCGCAGCGCGGCACCGGCCGCGTCGCGATCGGCCTTGCGCAGGTTGACCCGCAGGAACACCGGCGCGCGCCGCCGCAGGCTGGCCAGAACCGCGTCGCTGTGCCGGCCAAGCGCCGCATCGAAGGCAGGCAACAGCCAGTCCGGGCAATCGAGGCGAACCGCCCGGGGCGCATCGGCCAGAGTCGCCCGTTGCGCGTGCCGGCGCTCGTCCGCGTCCAGGGGCTCTGGAGCGAATTTTTCGCCTGTAAACAGGGTGTTAGGGTCCGTTCCTGAAGCCAGGAGCGCGCCGATCATCAGCCCGCGCCCGCTGTCGCTGCCGCCCAGCCAGCCGTAAGAGCGCCGGCAGCGCAGCGCATCGAACACATGGTCGCGGATGGCGGCGCGGTCGCCGGAACCGGCATAGCGGTTGGCGCGCGCCCAGGTGGTCAGAACCCTTTCGGCAGGCGCACCGGCCAGGATGCGCCCGAGCAGATCGATGGCCGCCGCCACCCGCGCGGCCGGGGTCACGGCCCGCACCATGTTGCATGAAGGTCGCCGGGCAACATGGTGACAGGACTACATGATCCGGTAATTCGGGCTTTCGCGGGTGATCTGCACGTCATGGACATGGCTTTCCTTGAGCCCGGCGCCGGTGATCTTCACGAACCGGCAGGTCTTGCGCATCTCCTCGATGGTGGCGTTGCCGGTATAGCCCATGGCGGCGCGCAAGCCCCCCACCAGCTGGTGCACCACCGCGCCGGCCGAACCCTTGTAGGGCACCTGGCCCTCGATCCCTTCGGGCACCAGCTTGTCGGAGGCGGCGTCCTTCTGGAAATAGCGGTCGGCCGAGCCGCGGGCCATCGCGCCCAGGCTGCCCATGCCGCGGTAGCTCTTGAAGCTGCGGCCCTGATACAGGATCACCTCGCCCGGGCTTTCGTCGGTGCCGGCGATCATGGAGCCGACCATGGCGCAGGAGGCGCCGGCCGCGATCGCCTTGGCGAAATCGCCGGAGAACTTGATGCCGCCATCGGCCACCACCGGCACCTCGCCCGCCGCCGCCGCGCAGTCCATGATCGCGCTCAGCTGCGGCACGCCGACGCCCGCCACCATCCGCGTGGTGCAGATCGAGCCCGGCCCGATCCCCACCTTGACCGCGTCCGCGCCGGCGTCGATCAGCGCGCGAGTC
>JALSRF010000444.1 GCA_026984895.1 Paracoccaceae bacterium | reverse complement strand
AACCCGGACGAAATGCTGGACGATCCGGCGCTGGAGGCGCGCGCGCGCGCGCTCAGCAAGGGCCTGCGCTGCCTGGTCTGCCGGAACCAGAACATCGACGATTCCCACGCCCAGCTGGCGCGCGACTTCCGCATTCTGCTGCGCGAGCGTCTGGCCGCCGGCGACAGCGACGAAGAGGCGGTGAATTTCCTGGTCCGCCGCTACGGCAGCTACATCCTTCTCGAGCCGCCGGTCAACGCCACCACCATCATGCTGTGGGTGGGGCCGGCGCTGCTCCTTCTGGCGGCGACAGCCGGGTTCTGGCTGGTGCTGCGTCGCGGTCGGGGCGCAGGCGACACCGCCTCCGGCGAACCGCCCGAGGACGCGCAACTCAGCGACGAGGATCGGGCTCTGATTTCAAGAATTCTGGGCGAAGAGGTATCACAGTGACCCTATGGTTCATCCTGACCGCACTGGCGGCATCGGCGGCAACGATCCTGGCAGTTCCGTTCCTGCGCAGACCGGCCGCGGGGGGCTCGGCCGCGGAACGTTCGCTGGCCGTCGCGCGCGACCAGTTGAAAGAGCTTGAACGAGAACGCGCAGCCGGGCTGATCGGCGAGGCCGAGGCCAGACAGGCCCGCGGCGAGATCGAACGGCGCCTGCTGGCGGCCGCGCGCGGCGAACAGAACGACCAGCCGGTGGCGCGCGAACGCACTGCCGCAATCGCGGTGATCGCGGTTCTCGGCTGGGTGGTGATCGGGGCAGCCTATCTTTATTCCGTGGTCGGGCGCCCCGATCTTCAGTCGCTGGGCGCGCGGGCGTCGTCCACGGCGGCGGCCCCCGCGGCACCTGCGGCGGTTGCCTCCGCCTCGTCCGCCGCCTCGTCCGCCGCCTCGTCCGCCTCCGCTTCGGCGGGCGGGCAGGGGGCGCCGGTGCCGGTGCCGGGCAATGTCAACGAACTGATCGCCAACCTGGCCGCGCGGTTGAAGAACAACCCGCAGGATGTCGACGGCTGGCGGATGCTCGGCTGGTCCTATTTCAATACCGAAAGATACCAGGACGCCGCCGATGCCTATGCGAAATCGCTGGCGCTCAACAGCGCCGATGCGCAGGCGCAGTCCGCCTATGGCGAAAGTCTGGTGCGGGCCGCGGACGGGCTGGTGACGAAAAAGGCGCAGGCGGCCTTCGACGCCGCGCTGGCGCTGAACCCGCAGGACCCGCGCGCGCGTTTCTTCAAGGGGCTGGCTCTTGAACAGGCCGGCAATGCCAGGGGGGCGATTGCCGCCTGGCAGGCGATGGTGGACAGCGCCCCGGCGGGGGCGGACTGGGTGCCGGGCGTGCAACAGCGCATCGAAGAACTGGCCGCGGCCAGCAACATCCCGCTGGATCAGCTGCCCGGCGGTACGCTCGTGCCCGGGGCCGCGCCGGCATCGGAGGGGGCGTCGAAGGCGCCGCCGTCCGGGGCGCCCGGCGCCACGGCGCCTGCGGCGGATGCGGCGGCTGCTGCGGCGGCGGCTGCCCCCGGTGCGCCGGGCCCGACACCCCAGGACATCCAGGCCGCCGGGCAGATGAGCCCCGCGGATCGCCAGGCGATGATCCGCTCCATGGTGGACCGGCTGGCGGCGCGCCTTGACGACAA
>JALSRF010000443.1 GCA_026984895.1 Paracoccaceae bacterium | reverse complement strand
CGCGCGGCATGAAGCAGGTCACCGACACCGGCGCCATCGAGGCCGCGGTGGACGCGGTGATCGCCGCCAACCCGGCACAGGTGGAAAAGGCCAGGGACAACCCGAAACTGGCCGGCTGGTTCGTCGGCCAGGTGATGAAGGCGACCGGCGGCAAGGCCAACCCGAAGGCGGTGAACGAGATCGTGCGCGCCCGGCTGGGCCTCTGACGGCGCCACGCGCCCGCCTCCGGCTGCGGGCGGCGAGCGGCAAGCGGCAAGCGGCAAGCGGCAAGCGGCGGCTATGGACCGGTGCAGTGCGATCCGCTAGCCTTGCGGGCATGTTTTTTCGTGCCACCGTGCCGGCCAGGCAGACCGTCCCCTTGCGCAGGCTGATCGGGCCCGCCTGCCTGGCCCGGATGCTTTCGCTGCTGTTGGCGCTGCTGCCGGCAATTCCCGAGGGCGCCGCACGCGCGCAGCCGCGCCCGGGCACGGCGGCCGACGCCCCAGCCGACCGGGTGGCGCGCGTGGGCGTTCTTGCCTTTCGCGGGGTCGCACCGGCGCTTGAAGAATGGCAGCCGCTGATGCGCTATCTGAGCGATCAGATCGCCGGGTGGGATTTTGCCGTGGTGCCGATCACGCTGGTTTCCGCCCCCGAGAAACTGCGCGACAAGAAGATCGAGTTCCTCGCCACCAACCCGGGGCACTATGTCTCTCTGGCACGGGAGTTCGACCTGAGCGTGCTGGCATCGCGCGAACACCTGGTGGGGCGGGATGCGCTCAGCCGCTTCGGCAGCGCCGTGATCGTGCGAAGCGATGCGCATCTGCGGTCGCTGAGCGATCTCCGGGGCCGGACCCTGGCCGCCGTCAGCCCGGATGCCTTCGGCGGTTTCCAGCTGGCCTGGGCGGAATTCCGGCACCACCGGATCGATCCGTTCGCCGATCTGGAGTCGATCCGCTTCATGGGGTTTCCGATGGACGCGATCGTCGGCGCGGTGCGCGATGGCGAGGTCGATGCCGGCGTGACACGGGGCGGATTGCTCGAAGGCCTGGTCGCCGAAGGCAAGGTCGCGCCCGAAGAACTGACGGTGCTGCAGGCGGAAAACCAGCCCGACTACCCGTTTCGCGTCACCGGCGCGCTTTACCCGGAATGGCCCTTCACCGCCCTGCCCGGCGTGGACAAGACCCTGCGCGAGAACGTGGTGCGGGCCCTGCTGCGCACCCAGGACGCACAGGCGCGCGCGGGCTACGGGCTGCGCGATCTGTGGACCGCGCCGCTGTCCTACGAAACCGTGCGCAGGCTGATCGCCGACTATGACGCTGCCCGCGCGCGCGCCACGGCCGCGCCGCCCGACAACGGCGGCGGCCTGCCTGCGCGCACCGTGCCTCTGGCGCTCGGGCTGGCGGCCTTTGTCACGGCGATACTGGCGCTGGTTCTCGGGCAGCGTCGGCGGCGCCCGGCCCCAACCCCGGCCCCAACCCTGGCCCCGGCCCCAACCCCGGCCCCGGCTCCGGTTCCGGGACCCGGCGCGCCGGGCCGGGCCGGGGCGGCGACGCCGGACGCGGCGCGCAGCACATCCGAACAGGCGCAGCGCTTTGACCGGCTGACCGCGCGCGAACGCGAGGTGCTCGGCCTGATCTGCAGCGGCGAAAGCTCGAAG
>JALSRF010000442.1 GCA_026984895.1 Paracoccaceae bacterium | reverse complement strand
TTCTGACTGGCGGGGCCGGGTTCATCGGCTCGCACACCTATGCGGCGCTGGCCGAAGCCGGCCATGACGTGACCATCCTGGACAATTTCGAGAATGCGCACCGCGATGTCCCCGAACGCCTGTCGCTGATCACCGGCCAGCCGGTGGAGGTGGTGGAATGCGACATCCGCGACGCCGACGGCGTGATGGCCGCCTTCGACGGGCGCGGCTTTGACGCCGTGGTGCATTTTGCCGCGCGCAAGAGCATCCCCGAAAGCGAGGCCGACCCTGTCGGCTATGCGCAAAGCAACTGCTCGGGGCTGGTGAATGTCGTCACCGCGATGCGCGCGCATGGGGTAAATGCCATCGTGTTCTCGTCCAGCGCGGCGGTCTACGGCAACACCGATCAGGTGCCGATCCGCGAGGAAACCCCCCTTGCCCCGATGAACACCTATGCGCGCACCAAGGCCTTTGGCGAGGGCTTTCTGAGCGATGTCGCCCGTTCGGACCCGGCATTCCATGTGGGCATCCTGCGCTATTTCAACCCGGTCGGCGCGCACCCTTCGGGGCTGATCGGCGAAGACCCGAGCCAGATGCCCACCAACCTCGTGCCGGTGATTGCACGGGTGGCGACCGGACAGCTGGAAGAGCTGCTGATCTATGGCGGCGACTACCCGACCCCGGACGGCACCGGCATTCGCGACTACATCCATGTCCAGGATCTTGCGCACGGCCACGTCCTGTCGCTGGATGCGCTGCTGACGCGCGCCGAGGGGCACCTTGTGAACCTGGGCACCGGGCGGGGCTACAGCGTGCAGGAAGTGCTGGCCAGCTACGAAGCCGCCTGCGGGCGCAAGCTGGCGCATCGCATCGTCGGGCGCCGGGCGGGCGATGCGGCGATTTCCTATGCCAACGTGGACCTGGCGCAGGAGGTTCTGGGCTTCAGCGCGCGCCACGGGCTGCAGGAAATGTGCGAAAGCAACTGGCGGTTCTTCAGAAGAAATCACCAGCGCGCCGACGGCTGAAGGACAGCTCTGCCCATGCGCGTTGCCTATCTCGTCAACCATTACCCGGCCCCCAGCCATACCTTCATCCGCCGCGAGATTCTGGCGCTGGAGCGCCAGGGGGTGGAGATCGAACGCCTTGCCCTGCGCGGCTGGGACGGCGACCTGGTGGATGCCCGCGACCGGTCCGAACGGGACAGGACCCGCTACACGCTGAAAGACGGGCCGGCGCGGCTGCTGCTTGGCACGCTGCCATGCCTGTTCAGCCGGCCGGGGCACTTCCTGAAGGCCCTGAAGCTGGCCCTGTCCATGTCGAAAGGGGCCGCCCGTCCCTGGCCTTTTCACCTGGTCTATCTGGCCCATGCCTGCCGCATTGCGCGCTGGCTGAAGGGGCGCGAAGTGTCTCATCTGCATGCGCATTTCGGCACCAATTCCGCCGAGATCGCCGCCCTTGTCCATGCCCTCGGAGGGCCGGGCTACAGCATCACCTTTCACGGCTCCGAAGTGCATGACGACGCGAAACGGAACGCGCTGGACAGGAAACTGGCGGGCGCGCGGTTCGCGGTGGCGATCTGCAAGTTCATCGCCAGCCAGCTGATGCGCCGGGTGCCGCCCGAAGACTGGCCGAAGATCGAAACCGTGCATTGCGGCCTGTCCGCGGCCGCCTTTGCCGACAGGACCCCGCCCTTTCCCGACCGTCCGGCGTTTCTGAGCATCGGCCGGCTGAGCGAGGAAAAGGGCCACCTGGTGCTGCTTGACGCGTTCGCCGCGATCCGCGACGCGCACCCGCAGGCCAGGCTTGTCATCGGCGGCGACGGCCCTCTCAGGCAGAGCCTGGAGCGGCGCATCGCCGAGCTTGGCCTGACGCAGGCGGTGCGCATCACCGGCTGGATCAGCTCGGACCAGGTGCGCGCAGAGCTCGAAGCCTGCCATGTGCTGGTGCAGCCCAGCTTCAACGAAGGCCTGCCGGTGGTCATCATGGAGGCCATGGCCCGGCATCGCCCGGTCATCTCCACCTTCATCGGCGGCATCCCGGAACTGGTCCTGCCGGGCAGGACCGGCTGGCTGGTTCCCGCCGGCGATGCCGCGGCCCTTGCCGGGGCGATGCGCGAAAGCGCCCGCCTGTCGCCGGCAGAACTGGCGCGTCTCGGGCAGGCCGGATACGAACGGGTGCGCGAACGCCACGACATCGATCGGGAAACGGCGCGCCTCAAGGCGCTGTTCAAGGCGGCGCAAGAGCGGAGCGAAACCCCATGAAGCGCGCCCTCAAACGCGCGGCCCTTGCGGTGCTGAACGCGGGGCCGGTTTACCGGACGCTGCGCGCGCGCGTGCTGGGCAAAGGGGCGCTGACGGTGCTGTGCTATCACACCCTGCGCGGCGACAACGAGGACCTCGACGCCTGGCTGGCGCTGCGCATGCGTGACTTTCGCGCCCAGGTGGACTTCCTGCGCCGCAATTACGACATCGTCAGCCTTGACGAGGCGCTTGAGCCCCCCGCCCCCGCGGCCCGCCCGCGCGTGGTGCTGACCTTTGACGACGGCGAACGCGGCCTTCACGACCACCTGCTGCCCTATGTCGAGGCCGAAGGCCTGCCGGTCACCGTCTATGTGGCGACGGGCCAGATCGAAAGCGCAACCCCCTACTGGTTCGACCGGGTGATGAACGCCCTGCAGGGCCCCGGCCCGATCCGCATCGACCTGCGCGCGGACGGCCTGTCAAGCTGGCGCGTGGGCCCGGAGCGCGGCAGGACGCGCTGGCTGACCATCAGCACCATCCTGGGCGCTCTGAAAACCGTGCCCCCGGGGCGGCGCGCGCACCTTGCCGACAAGGTCATCGCCCAGGCAGAAGCGGCCGGGGCGGCAGGGGCGGCAGGGGCGGCGACGACGGGGTTCACGCCGCTGGCGCCGATGACGCGCGATCAGCTTGGCGAACTTGCCGCCAGCAGGCATGTGACCATCGGCGGGCACAGCCACTGCCACAACCTGCTCGACCAGCTGCCCCTGGCCGAGGCCAGCGCCAGCATCGCCCGCTCGCGCGCGCTGTTGCAGGAGTGGACCGGGCAGCCGGTGCGCCATTTCGCCTATCCGAACGGCAATCATACGCGCGAACTGATGGCCGAGATCGCCAGGCTGGGCTTTGCCTCGGCCACCATTCTGGACGATCGCCTGGCCATGCCGGGCGCCGATCCCCTTGCCCTGTCGCGTATCGGCATCGGACGCTATGATGCGCTGCCGCGGTTTCGCCTGCGTCTGCTCGATCTGTAGGAATGGCCTGAAAACTTGACGGAAACCCGCTCAAAATCACCGCTCGTTACACCGGAGATTGACGGCTGACAAACCCGCCCTTATCACCGCGTGACACGAATACCGAGTGAGAATTATGCCAGATAAACCGCAGAATTTATTCGCGATCTATGGGGCGCTGCGATCTGGCACTACCGTCTTGCGCCTGATGCTGGACGGGCATCCGGAACTGCACTGCCCCAGCGAAACCGATTTTCTGTTCGATCATCTGCGCGCGGATGCTTCGGGCCGGGTCCGGCTTGACCGGGAGGCGCTGAAGCTGGACCGGATCTACCTGTCCTTTCTCGAAAGGGAATCCCTCCCGGTGCCGCAGGCCCCCGATGTAGACGCCCTGGTTTCCCTGCTGTCGCGCGCGGGTCAGAGCACGCTTCTGGTCTTGCATCGCAACATCGCCAAGGCGCTTTCAAGCTACCCGGAGATGCGCATCATACACCTGTTGCGCGATCCGCGCGACGTGGCGCGCTCAAGCATCGGCATGGGCTGGGCCGGGGACGTCTATCACGGGGTCGGGCACTGGATCGAAACCGAAACCGAATGGCGCGCGGTCGCGCCCGGGCTGGCCGGGGATCAGGTGCTGACGGTGCACTACGAAGAGCTGATCGGAAACGCGGAAAGGGAACTGACCCGGATCTGCGATTTTCTCGGGGTTTCCTATCGGTCTTCGATGCTGGATTACGATGCCAGATCGACCTATTCGAAACCGGATCCCGCCCTGATCTACCAGTGGAAGCACAAGCTGTCGGCGCGCGATCTGGCGCTGGTCGAGGGGCGGGTCGGCGATCTTCTGGAAGGCACCGGCTACAAGCCAAGCGGCGTTCTGCCGCATGTCCCCGACAGCTTGCACCATATCCTGGCCCTGAAGCTGGCCAACCGGCGGGCGATCTGGCGCACCCGCATCCAACGCTACGGGCTGAGGGATTCGGTGCTGCTGTCGCTTGCCAACAGGCTGCGCATCCCGGTACTTGCCCATGGCGCCAAGCAGCGCATCAACGAAAAGGCCAAGGCCTATCTCAAGTAGGCCCGATTCAGCCCGCCGCGCCCGCGCGGCCCTGCCCCTTGCGCGCCTGTTCCGGTCCCCGCCACTGCCCGGCCCGCTCGGCTTCGATCCGCGCCACCGCGCGTGCCTTGCCGCGCAGCAACGCCTGCCACTGGTAGGCGCGGATGAAGCGGCGCAGCTCTTCGTCGCCATGCTGTTTTTCGCCGCGCAGCATGGCGCCGAAATAGCCCTGCAACGTTGCCAGCCCGCCGATCACATAGGGCGGGTGCGCCATTTTCCGAATCGCCGTGGCAATGAAATAAAGCGGGTGCGATCCCATGTAATACTGGCCGGCCCCGTGCCGGCGCCGACCGGTCAGGATGCCTTTCTGGCTTGATCCCATGGGGCGCAGGTGCTCGAAGCGCAGTTCGGGGTCGTCCCAGCTGACCGCGATCCAGCCCAGCTGGCGCGCCTTGTGGCAATCGATCCCGTCCCACATCACTTCGCGCACGAAGCCGCCGATCTGCTTGAAACAGTCCACCGAGTAGAATTTGCTGGCGCCGACCGACATTTCGTCGCCGATCTTTTCGCTGATCATCTGGCCTGCCCCGTTGCGGAAATAGGCCTTGCCCGAACAGGTGCCGACGCGCGGGTTCGCCTGCATGCGCTCGATCAGCCCGGCGAAATAGCCCGCCGGCAGGTCAAGGTCGAGATCGAGCTTGCACAGGTAGGAGAAGTCATCGAGGTTCACCGTGTCCAGCCCGGCATAGAAGGCCTCGATCACCCCGGGGCCGACGGCGCGGTGCCCGCGGTCGGGTTTGGGCACCACCCTTATCCAGTCATGGCGCGCGGCATATTCGGCCAGGATGTCGGGCGTGGCATCGGTCGATCCGTCATCGACGATCACCCAGAGCGCCGGGCGCAGGGTCTGCGCCACCACGCTGTCAAGCGTGCGGCGCATGTGGCGGGCTTCGTTGCGGCAGGGGGAGACGATGACATAGGCCCGTGGATCGGGGGTCTGCCCGGGGGTTTGATCAACGGTCTGATCGGATGTGTGACGGTCGGGCATGGGTTCCCTTCTCGCGGACTCGTAAAACCATTGGCGGCCTGCTCTCGCGGGCCTGTCCGGGGCCTTTGTGCGCCATTTCCCGCCGGAACTTCAACCGGCCGGGGCCATGGCGCCGGGCCGGCGCAGACTGTGTGTTTCATTTCACCGCACTGTTGCCGAAAGACGAACGCTTCGCGCGCTTATCCGCGGTTCAGCCGCGCCCGCATGGCCGACAGCGCCTTTCTCGCCCGGAAACCGGCAAAGACCAGCGTGGTTTTCGCCAGGTCGAGGACATCCCCCGGGCGCAGCCGTTCCCGCCCCCTGGCAAAGCCGAGGCGGTCGCGCATCCCGCCGGCGATCCGGTCCACGAAGAACATCTCCAGCCCGCTGAGACGGCGCCGCGCGCCGCTCTTGCGGTAAGAACTGTTCGGCCTTTCCGGCGCGCGGATCGTCTCGGGGGGGGGCGTGCCGATGAAGGCGCCGATACGCGCCGCGGCGGCGGTCGGATCGGCAACGAGGTCCTCGAAACGCACCAGCATGACGCGGTCCGCAAACCGCTCTTTCGCATCGAAATAGGCGCGCGCGGCCATGCGCCAGTAGATCGCATGCGCCACCGGGTGATACTGCGCCGCGTCTCCGTCTTCGGAATCGGGGCGCATGTACTTGTAGGAGGCCAGCACGTCCTGGGGTGCGCGCAGCAGGAAAATCACCCGCATTTCGGGGTAATGTTCGAAAAGCGCATCGAGGTGGCGGAACGCCCCGGGCATCTTGTAGCCCCAGTTCTCGCAACCCGCGCGCAGCGCCAGGCGATACATCCATTCTTCCTGCAGATCGGCCCAGGTCGCGCCGGTGCCCAGCAGGCTGGTTTTCAGCGCCGCGTTCATCGCCTCGATCTCGTCCTCGCCGACATTTGGAATGGCGTAGGAACCGTGCCGGAGGCGCGCGCGTATCTGCCAGCCGAGGAAGAACAGCAGCCGGTCCATCTGGGATTCGCTCAGCACGCCGGTGGCGCCGATCTCGCGCGCCTTGTGATGCAGGTAGAGGTCGTCGAACACATACCAGCCGTCGATCTGCGAGATGACATCGCTCAGAAAGGACGAGCCCGAGCGCGGCAGCCCCACCACCAGCAGCGGCACATTTGCCCGTTTGCGCGCAACGGGGGTTTCCGAAAAAAGCCTGTCTTCACTCACGGCGGATATGTCTTTTCTGGATCGATATGTTCCGAGGTGCCACGAATCCGGCGGCGGGTAACCATGAAACCCCGCTTTGCCACGATATCAAGGACAATGCGCGCCATGCGGCCCGATTGGCAATGGCGATGCGACGCTGCGCCCCCATCCTGCCCGTGCCCGGCGCGTCCCCTGTGCAAAGGCGCCCGTCCCGGGTATGGAAGGGCTGCGATGATGACGTCACGCTTCCTTTTGCAGGGCGCTGCCCGATGGCACTGATCAGCGACCCCGGCGACGCCCGCCCCCTGCCCCGCCGGTTCGCCCTTGGCGGCCTGTTCTGGCTGCTGGTGGCCGTGCTTGGCGCCGCGGCCTTTTTCGCCGACGGCCTGTCGGCGCTGCTGGCCGCCTGGCAACGCCCCGAATACAGCCACGGCCCGCTGATCCCGCTGCTTTCGACGCTGCTGTTCCTGCGCCAGCTGAAAACCGAGCCGATCCGCACCGGGCCGGTGCGCGACTGGGGCCCGGGTCTTGCGGTGCTGGTGCTGGCACTGGCGGCGGGGGCGCTTGGCCGGCTGGCCAACATCGCCGATATCGTCGCCTATGCGCTGATCCTGTGGGTGGCGGGCATCCTGCTGATCAGTTTCGGCTGGCAGCAGGGCCGCCGGTTCTGGCCGCCGGTGCTGCACCTGGTCTACATGCTGCCCCTGCCCGGGGTGGCCTATTACAAGCTGTCCACCTTCCTGCAGCTGGTTTCCTCGGAACTGGGGGTGCATTTTCTGAACCTGCTGCATGTGCCGGTGTTTCTGGAAGGCAACATCATCGATCTGGGGGTCTACAGGCTGCAGGTGGCCGAAGCCTGCTCGGGGCTGCGCTACCTGTTTCCGATCCTCAGCTTTTCCTACATCTTCTCGGTGCTCTACAAGGGTCCGATCTGGCACAAGGCGGTGCTGCTGGTTTCGGCGGTGCCGATCGTCGTGGTGATGAACGCGGTGCGCATCGCGCTGGCCGGCGAACTGGTGAACGCCTACGGGATCGAATGGGTCAAGGGGCTGACCCATTTCTTCGAGGGCTGGGTGATCTTCGTGATCAGCATCGCCATCCTGTTCGCCCTTGCCCGCCTCCTGCTGGTCTTCCAGCCCGGGAAAATGGGGCTGGCGCAATCTCTGGACCTGGAAATCGACGGGATCGGGGCGCAGCTGCTGCGCCTGCGCCTGGTGCAGGCGACGCCCGGCATGATCAGCGCCGCGCTCGTGATGGTGGCGGCCGTCCTGTCCTGGCAG
>JALSRF010000441.1 GCA_026984895.1 Paracoccaceae bacterium | reverse complement strand
CCAATGCCGCCGCGCGCGAACGTTTCGCCAGCGCCGCAAGGGGCGCAGACTTCGTGCGCGTCCTGCGCCAGCCCGAAGCGCTGCGGGCGATCGACACGGCCCTGGCCGGCGGGGCGGCGGGCCGGGCGGAAATCTCCTTGCAGCGCCCCGCGGCAACGCTTCTGCTGCACGCGGTCCCGCTGCCCGGGGAAACGGGCAGGCGCGCGCGCGTCGTGGTCAGCCTCGAGGACATCACCGAAACGCGCAGCGCCGAGGCCATGCGCGCCGATTTCGTCGCCAATGTCAGCCACGAGTTGCGCTCGCCGCTGACCGCGCTTGGCGGCTTCATCGAAACCCTCAAGGGCGGCGCCGGGGATGACCCCGACGCGCGCGCCCGCTTTCTCGTGATCATGGAAAGCGAAGCCGGGCGGATGAACCGGCTGATCGGCGACCTGCTGTCGCTGTCGCGGGTCGAGGAAGAAGAACGCCTGCGCCCGTCGCACCGGCTCCGGCTGGAACCGCTGCTGCGCCGGGTGGTGGCGATGCTCCAGCCCCAGGCCGCCGACGCCGGCGTCACGCTGAGCCTGCAGACCCGCGCCGAGGCCGACACCGAACTTCCCGGCGACCCGGACCAGTTGCAGCAGGTGTTCCTGAACCTGGCCGAGAACGCGCTGCGCTACGGCGGCACCACGGTCGCAATCACGCTGGAAGCAGCGCGCGACCTGCCCGGTATCGACGGCCCGGCACTGCTGGTCACGGTGCGCGACGACGGCCCCGGGATCGCCCCCGAACACCGGGCCCGGCTGACCGAACGCTTCTACCGCGTCGACGACAGCCGCGCGCGCGCGCTGGGCGGCACCGGGCTGGGCCTGGCCATCGTCAAGCATATCGTCACCCGCCACCGCGGCCGGCTGCTGATCGAAAGCACCCCCGGCCAGGGCAGCGCCTTTTCCGTCGCCCTTCCGCTGAACTGAGCCGGCAACCGCCCGCCCCGCCCGGCCCTCTTGCCGGCCTCTTGTCCCGGCGCCACCGCGCGGCGGCTTCTTCTGTCCCGAAATATCCCCGCCGGAGGCATCCCGCGCCACCGCCAGGCCCGCCGCCGGGCACGGGCGATCGCGGCATCTGTCATGGAACTGTTACATCCCTGTCATATCCGCATCATGCGACTCGGATCATAGGGGCGGCAACGGTTGCCAGGGGGGCAGCCGACCACTCCTTGAAGGACAACAGGCATGACCAGAACCACATTCATCGCAACCATCCTGATCGGGGCCGCCGTGACGGCCGGCGCCGCCGTTCCCGCCGCCGCGCGCGATCAGATCCGCATTGTCGGCTCTTCCACGGTTTTCCCGTTTTCGACGGCGGTTGCGGAAACCTTCGGCAAGAACACCGATTTCAAGACACCGATCGTCGAAAGCACCGGCTCTGGCGGCGGGTTCAAGCTGTTTTGCGCCGGCAGCAGCGACAACGACCCCGACATCACCAACGCCTCGCGCCGCATCAAGGCCTCGGAAATGAAGACATGCGCCGCCAACGGGATCGACCAGATCGTCGAGGTCAAGATCGGCTATGACGGCATCGTGCTGGCCAACTCGGTGGCGGCGCCCAAGATGAGCATCTCGCTGCGCGACCTGTGGCTGGCGCTGGCCAAAAACGTGCCCG
>JALSRF010000440.1 GCA_026984895.1 Paracoccaceae bacterium | reverse complement strand
GGCAAGCGTGGTGGCGTGCATCCGGCGACACGGGTGTTTCAGGCGCTGCGCATCGCCGTCAATGACGAGCTGGGCGAACTGCGCGCCGGGCTGGAAGCGGCGGAGCAGGTTCTCGGCCCCGGCGGGCGGCTGGTTGTGGTGTCGTTTCATTCCCTCGAAGACAGGGTCGTGAAACGGTTTCTGCAGACCCGTTCCGGCAATCAGCCGAGGACCTCGCGCCATCTGCCCGAGGTTTCGGCCCCGACCCCGCCACCCAGCTTTACCCTGCCGCGCCGCGGCGCCGTCAGGCCCGGGGCGGAGGAGATCGCCGCCAATCCCCGCGCGCGTTCGGCGCGCCTGCGTTTTGCCATCCGCACCGATGCCCCGGCCTGGACGGGGAGGGAGGCGGCATGAGGCTTCATAAAATCTCGATTTTGTCTCTGTTGCTCCTTCTTGGTGCCTCATACGGCCTCTACAAGCTTTCCTATGAGGTCGAGGCGCTGGAAAGGAAACTGGTGTCGCTGAATCAGGAGCTTATGGACAGTCAGCGTTCCATTCAGGTTCTGGAGGCGGAATGGAGCTATCTCAACCGTCCGGAAAATCTGCAGGAGCTGGCTTACCGCTATCTGTCACTGGAACCGATGCTGCCCAGCCAGATCGTTGCCGATCCGGGCGAGGTGCCGGCGCTGCTGCGCATGGTCCGCGATGATTTTCCCCTGCCGCGCGCGCGCCCCTCCGGTATCCGTCCCGGCCTTCCGGGGCCGCGTATGACGGTGGCTGAAATGCGCGAGGCCGCCGGGCCGGTGCGTCGGATACGCCCGATCAACGCCCGCCTTTACCAGTGGCTGGAGGAGCGGCCATGACCGCGGCGCTCAGAACATCGCCCGATTCCGTTTTCACCCGCCGCGTTCATATTGCGGGCGAGGGTAAGCGTCTTGTGGATGAGGGGCGCGGACGTCTGGCGCTGATCGCCATGGTGTTTGCCGCCGCCTTTTCGGTTCTTTCCGTGCGGCTGATCTACCTGACCCTGTTCCCGGCGGGGGGAGAGCCAAGCATCGCGCGCAGCGTTATCAAGGCCGGCGCCGGCGTTGCCACGACCGCGCGCGCCGCCATCCGGGACCGCAACGGGGTGCTGCTTGCGGTCAGCCTGCCCACGGCCTCACTGTTCGCCCGGCCCTATCTGGTCACGGATGCGGAACGGCTGGCGAACCGTATCCTGCGCATTCTGCCCCGGCTCAACCGGGCGGATCTGGTGAGGAAACTGTCCTCGGGGCGGCGTTTCGTCTGGATCAGGCGTTCCCTCACGCCGGAGCAGCATCAGGCGCTGAACGCGCTTGGCGACCCGGCGCTGGATTTCAAGATCGAAGAACGGCGCATCTATCCCCAGGGGCGGCTGGCGGCGCATCTGGTCGGCTATACGGATATCGACGGGCGCGGCATTGCCGGGATCGAGGCACAGTTCAACGACGTTCTGGCCAGGCCCGGTGATGCCGCCCGGGATATCGCGCTTTCGGTCGATATGCGCATTCAGCACGCCATGCGTGACGAGCTGGCACGGGCCATGGCCATTTTCCGCGCCAAGGGGGCGGCGGGTGTGGTTATGGATGTGCACAGTGGTGAGTTTCTGGCGCTGGTCTCCCTGCCCGATTTCGACCCCAACCGTGC
>JALSRF010000439.1 GCA_026984895.1 Paracoccaceae bacterium | reverse complement strand
GGCGGTGGGCACGCTTGCAACCTCGGGGCGGGCGAGCGCCCGGCGGCTGGCGTTTCTGGGGGCAAGCTGGGGGCTGGGGCACACCACCACCTTGTTCCTGGTGAGCCTGCCGGTGGTGCTGTTCGGGTATGTGCTGAGCGCACGCATGGCCGCGGGGATGGAGGCCTTCGTCGGGGTCATGCTGGTGGGGCTCGGGCTCAGCGTGCTGTGGCGGCTGCGGCGCCGGCGCATCCACTTTCACGCCCACAGCCACGGCGGACGGGTGCATCTGCATGCCCATTCTCATGCCGGTGCCAGCGTGCCCCACGATCGCGACCCGCACCAGCATGCCCATGCGCCCTTTTCTCCCCGGGCCTATGCCATCGGTCTTGCGCACGGGGCGGCCGGCTCTGCCGGGCTGGTGGCGCTGGCGGCGGCGGCGACGCAGAACGCGCTTGTCGCCATGGCCTATATCCTGGTGTTCGGTCTTGGCTCGGTTCTGGGCATGGCTGCGCTGACCGTTGCCGCCTCCTGGCCGCTGAAACTGGCCGAGCGCAACGCCGCGCGCCTGCTGGTGGCGGTGCAGCTGGCCGTGGCTGCCATCGCCATTTTCATCGGCGTGAACGTGATCATCGAGAACGGGCCCGTCGCCTTCGCGCTGGGCCAGGGCGCAAGCTGACGCCTGTCGCGCGAAAGCGCGATGGGGGGTGTCGGGCCTGCCGGGGCCGCAACCGCGGGCCACAGCGGGGAATCGCCGCGTGTCGCGCCCCTGCGAAGGAACGCCGCCTAGACAGGCAGCGGGCGCTGTTCGCAGATGGTTTCCATCGCGAAATGCGAGGTCACCGAATCCAGTTCGATGCGCGAAATCAGCCGTTGATAGACGGCATCGTAGCTTTCCATGTCGCGGGTCACCACCTTCAGCAGGTAATCGTAGTCGCCGCCGATGCGGAAGAAATCGATGACCTCGGGGATGGCCTCCACATGTTTTCGGAATTCCGCCAGCCAGTCGGCCGAGTGATGGCGGGTGCGGATCATCACGAAGACAACCAGCCCCAGGTCCAGTTTCCTGCGCTCAAGGCGCACGGTCTGGCCCAGGATGACCCCGTTTTCCTTCATCGACCGGACCCGGTTCCAGCAGGCATTGGGCGACAGGCCGACCTTTTTCGACAGGTCGTTTTGCGCCAGCGAGCCGTCGCGCTGAGCCACCCGCAGGATGGAGCGGTTGAAATGATCGATCATGACCTTCCTTTATCGATAAAATTAACGATAAATTATGATATTAACATGAATAATCAATAAAGTTTTGCCAATAAAAGGGTAAAATGATTGTCGGATACCCGTGTTTCAGGAGGTCCCATGCCTTTCGACGCCTTTTGCGCATCCCTGACGGGCCCGGATGTCCTCGCCCGGCTGCGCGACGGGCTGATCGGCGAGGGGGCCGAGATCCCGACGCCGGCCGGACCCCGGCGCCTGGTCTATGCCGACTACACCGCCTCCGGGCGGGCCCTGCGCCAGGTCGAGGATTTCGTTGCCGAAAACGTGCTGCCCTACTACGCCAACAGCCATACCGAGGCGTCGTTCTGCGGCGCCCATACCACGCGCCTGCGCGAGGCGGCGCGCAGCTTCATCGCCGGTCAACTGGGCTGCGATGGGGACTGTTCGGTGA
>JALSRF010000438.1 GCA_026984895.1 Paracoccaceae bacterium | reverse complement strand
GCCGAGGGCACCCCCGACGAGATCCAGAAAAACGAACGTGTCATCGAAGCCTATCTGGGCAGCCCCGATGACGAGATCGGGATGTAGGCCATGAGCGCAATGCTGGAATTCGAGAATGTCGAGCTTTACTACGACCATGTCTATGCCCTGCGCGGGGTCAGCCTGCATCTGGACGAGGGCGAGACGGTCGCCCTGATCGGGGCCAACGGCGCCGGGAAAAGCTCGATCCTGCGGGCGATCACCGGGCTGGCGCGCCCGGCCTCGGGCACGGTGCGCTTCATGGGCGAGCGCATCGACGGGCTGAAGGCCGCCGATATCGTGCGCCTTGGCATCACCATGGTGCCCGAGGGGCGCCGCGTGTTCCCCTACATGACGGTCAAGGACAACCTGATGATGGGGGCGTTCTCGCGCTCGGACAAGGCCGGGATCGCGCGCACGCTCGACAGCGTGCTGGAGCGTTTCCCGCGCCTGCGCGAACGCTACGGGCAGGCCGCCGGCACGCTTTCGGGCGGGGAGCAGCAGATGATGGTCATCGGGCGCGCGCTGATGGCCGCACCGAAGCTTCTGCTGATGGACGAGCCGTCGCTGGGCATCGCGCCCAAGCTGGTGCAGGAAATCGCCCGCTCGATCGTGGCCATCAACCGCGACGAGGGGGTTTCGGTGCTGCTGGTCGAACAGAACTCGCGCATGGCGCTGTCGATCTCGAACCGGGCCTATGCCATGGCCACCGGCAAGGTGGTGCTGGAGGGCAGGTCGCGCGACCTGCTGGACGATGACCGCGTCAAGGCGGCCTATCTGGGGGGCGAGGTCTGAGCCATGACAAGACGGATCCTGCTGGTCAATCCCAACACCACCGCCTCGATGACCGACAAGATCGCCGCCGCGGCGGGGGCGGTGGCGGGGCCGGACACGACGATCGTCACCGACACCTCGCGCGACGGGCCGGCAAGCATCCAGGGCTATCTGGACATTGCCAACAGTTTCACCGGCCTGCACGCCGCCATGCGCCGCCACCCGGATGCCGATGCGGTGGTGGTGGCCTGTTTCGACGATACCGGCGTCGATGCGCTGCGTTGCGCGACCGATGTGCCGGTGATCGGCATCGGCGAGGCGGCCTTTCACGTGGCGGCCATGATCGCGACCCGGTTTTCGGTGGTGACGACGCTGGCGCGCTCGGTGCCGGGGATCGAGGACAACCTGCGCCGCTATGGCCTTGCCGCGCGCTGCCGGCGGGTCCGGGCAAGCGAGGTGCCGGTGCTGGCGCTTGAAGGCGGCGATCCCGCCTGCACCGAGCTGATCCGCGCCGAGATCCGCGCCGCCATCGACGAGGACGGCGCCGAGGCGATCGTGCTGGGCTGCGCCGGCATGGCCGACCTGATGGCGATGTTTGCGGAAGAGTTCGGGCTGCCGGTGATCGACGGCGTGACCGCCGGCGTGGCGCTGGCCGAGGGCCTGGTGCGCATGGGCGCGAAAACCACCGGGATCGGCGCCTACGCACCGGCATGAGCCGGCGCGCCCGTTCGTGCCCGTTCGCGCGCGTCGCCGTGAAAGGGCGGACAAGAAAACCGTGAATGCGCGATTTGCCGGTGCGAAAGGCGAGATGCGGTCACGGCGCGGCTCGGAAAACCCCTGCCACCGGTCCCGTCTGAT
>JALSRF010000437.1 GCA_026984895.1 Paracoccaceae bacterium | reverse complement strand
GTAGCAACAGCCCATGAACGGCACATCGCGCGCGGTGATTTCGGGCATCAACCCCAGCACCGCCGATTCCATTCTGGCTTCGGTCGGGGATTTCGCCTCGGGCGGGTCGGAAACACAGCCCGGCCCGCCCCCGACGATCACCCCCGAGTAGTCGTCAAGCCGCAACCCGTCGGGGATATCTTCCTGATCCAGCCGGATGCGGCGCACCTCGTCCTCGCGCAGCCCCCCCTTGCGCAGAAAGGCCGCGAATTCATCGTCGGCGGCGTCGGTTTCGGGCCGCAGTTGCAGGATCACAAACGGCTTCATGCTCAGGCGGCGGGCATCCGGCTTTCGACAACCTCGGCGAACCAGGAACAACCCGCCGGGATCACGTCGTCATCGAAATTGTATTGCGGGTGGTGCACCATCGCGGTGTCGCCGTTGCCCACCAGGATGTAGGCGCCGGGGCGCGCGTTCAGCATGAAGGCGAAATCCTCGCCCCCCATGATCAGCGGCGCCGGGTGGCAGGTGCCGGCCACCCTTTCGGCCACCTGCGCCGCAAACGCGGTCTGTTCCTCGGCGTTCACCATCACCGGGTAGCCGCGCTCGTAGTTCACCCGCGCCCGCGCGCCATAGGTTTCCGCGGTCTTTTCGGCGATCTCGATCAGGCGCTTTTCGGCCATGTCCCGAACCTCGGTGTCCAGCGTGCGCACGGTGCCGCGCAGCGTCACCTTCTGCGGGATCACGTTATGGGCCTTGCTGTCGGTCTCGAACGAGGTGACCGAGACCACCAGCTGTTTCACCGGGTCGAGGTTGCGGCTGACGATGGTCTGCAAGGCGATCACGATATGGCTGGCGACAACGGTGGTGTCGATCGTGTCCTGCGGCATCGCGGCGTGGCCGCCCTTGCCCTCGATCTCGATCTCGAACTGATCGGCGCTGGCAAAGAATGGCCCCGGCCGGATGGCGAACTGGCCCACCGGCAGGCCGGGCATGTTGTGCATCCCGTAGACCTCCTGGATGTTCCAGCGTTCCATCATGCCGTCATCGACCATCACCTGGCCGCCGCCGCCGCCCTCTTCGGCGGGCTGGAAGATCACCACCACGGTGCCGTCGAAATTGCGGGTCTCGGAAAGGTATTTGGCCGCGCCGAGCAGCATCGCGGTGTGGCCATCGTGGCCGCAGGCGTGCATCAGCCCGGGGGTTTTCGAGGCATAGTCGACCCCGGTCGCCTCTTCGATCGGGAGCGCATCCATGTCGGCGCGCAAGCCTATGACCTTACCGGATTTATCGGTTTTTCCCTTGATCACCGCGACGACACCGGTGCGGCCGATCCCTTCTGTCACCTCGTCGCAGCCGAATTCGCGCAGCTTTTCAGCGACGATGCCGGCGGTGCGCTGCACCTCGAACAGCAGTTCCGGGTGTTCGTGGAAATCGCGCCGCCACGCGGTGATCTCGGGCAGCAGTTCGGCAAAACGGTTCTTGACGGGCATTGGTCCTACTCCTTGGTCAGGTGGTCGATCAGGCGGCGCATGAACTGCTCTCCGGCCTGAAACTGTTCGATGGAAATGAATTCGTCGGGCTGGTGGGCCTGGGCGATGCTGCCCGGCCCGCAGATGATGGCGGAATAGCCGCGCTGCTGGAACTGGCCGGCCTCGGTGCCGTAGCTGACA
>JALSRF010000436.1 GCA_026984895.1 Paracoccaceae bacterium | reverse complement strand
CAAGGTGGTGGGCTGCGATCTGTGGTCCGACGAAGAGGGGTTTGCGCAGGCGGTGGCCGACAGCGGGATCACCGGCGGGATCACCGGCATCTGCGGCTCGGGCATCATCGAGGCGATCGCGGAAATGCGCCTGGCGGGGCTGGTGGACGCCTCCGGCCTGATCGGCTCGGCGGCGCAGACCGGCTGCCAGCGGATGATCCCCGAGGGGCGCACCCATGCCTATGTGCTCCACGACGCCAGCGCCACCGGCGGGCCGGTGATTGCCGTGACCCAGGGCGACATTCGCGCCATCCAGCTGGCCAAATCGGCGCTTTACGCCGGCGCGCGCCTGCTGATGGACGAAATGGGCGTGGACAAGGTGGACCGGGTGGTGCTGGCCGGCGCCTTCGGCGCGCATATCTCGGCCCGGCACGCCCTGATCCTGGGGATGATCCCGGACGTGCCGGTGGACAAGGTGATTTCGGCCGGAAATGCGGCGGGCACCGGCGCGCGCATCGCGCTTTGCAATGTCGCGGCGCGCCGGGAAATCGAGGAAACGGTGCGCGCCATCACCAAGATCGAAACCGCGATCGAGCCCCGGTTTCAGGAGCATTTCGTCGCCGCCAACGCCATCCCGCATGCAACCGACCCCTTCCCCGAACTTGCCCGCGAACTGCACCTGCCCGATGTGTCCTTCAACACCGCCGGAGGCGGCAGCGGCAGCGCCAACGGCGCCGCCAGGAGACGACGCCGGCGCCGGCGCGGCTGAGCGACGCCCGAAACCGCGCGCCGGCACGCACAGGGACGGACAGGCACGGGGCGCGCGCGCGGCAGGGCAGCACGGCGGCGGGGCGGCAGGGCAGCACGGCGGCGGGGCAGCACGGCGGCACCACGGGCCGGGATCGGGGACAGGATCCGGGGACAGTATCCAGGGGCAGGATCGGGGGGCGGCGCTGGAGCGGGTAGCGGGAATCGAACCCGCGCGTTCAGCTTGGGAAGCTGACAGGCTACCATTACATCATACCCGCCGCGCCGCCCTGATTACCACTGCGCGCCCCGGTGCATCAAGCCCAATCTGCCCGGCCGGGGCCGGCATTTGCGCTTTCCCCCCGCGGGAAACGGCGGTATCCAGCGACCAGACCTCTTTCCAGTTCCAGGCAAGGAAATCCCACCATGTCCACGATCATCGACATCATCGGCCGCGAAATCCTTGACAGCCGGGGCAACCCGACGGTCGAGGTTGACGTGATCCTCGAAGACGGCTCCATGGGCCGGGCAGCGGTGCCCTCGGGGGCCTCTACCGGGGCGCATGAAGCCCATGAAAAGCGCGACGGCGATCGCGCGCGCTATCTGGGCAAGGGCGTCTTGCAGGCGGTCGAGGCGGTCAACGGCGAACTGGCCGAGGGGCTGGTGGGTTTCGAAGTCACCGAACAGGAGGCGATCGACGCCGCCATGATCGAGATGGACGGCACGGAAAACAAGTCCCGCCTGGGCGCGAACGCGATCCTGGGCGTCTCGCTGGCCACGGCCAGGGCGGCGGCAGAAGCCACGGCCCTGCCGCTGTTTCGCTATGTGGGCGGGGCGGCGGCCCGCGTGCTGCCGGTGCCGATGATGAACATCATCAACGGCGGCGAACATGCCGACAACGCCATCGACATCCAGGAATTCATGATCATGCCGCTGGCCGCGCCGACCATGCGCGATGCCATCCGCTGGGGCTCGGAAGTGTTTCATACGCTCAAGAGCGAGCTTTCGGGCGCCGGCTACAACACCGGCATCGGCGACGAGGGCGGCTTTGCCCCGGCGCTGTCCTCGACCCGCGAAGCGCTGGATTTCATCCTGAAATCGATCGAAAAGGCGGGGTTCCGTCCGGGCGACGACATCTGCCTGGCGCTCGACTGCGCGTCTAGCGAGTATTACCGCGACGGCACCTACGAGATGAAGGGCGAAGGCCGCAGCCTGACCAGCGCCGAGAACATCGTCTATCTGGAGGGGCTGCTGGCGGACTATCCGATCATTTCGATCGAAGACGCAATGGCCGAAGACGACTGGGCCGGCTGGCAGGCCCTGACCGAGGCCCTGGGCGACAAGGTGCAGCTGGTGGGCGACGACCTGTTCGTGACCAACCCCGAGCGGCTGTCGCGCGGCATCGCCGAAGGCGCGGCCAATTCCATGCTGGTGAAGGTCAACCAGATCGGCACGCTTTCCGAAACCCTGCGCGCGGTGGAACTGGCGCATCGCGCCGGCTTTACCAACGTGATGAGCCACCGTTCGGGCGAAACCGAGGATTCCACCATTGCTGATCTGGCGGTGGCCACGAACTGCGGGCAGATCAAGACCGGCTCGCTTTCGCGCTCGGACCGGCTGGCGAAATACAACCAGTTGATCCGCATCGAGGAACTGCTGGGCGAGACGGCGCAATACGCCGGCCGCTCGATCCTGCGCTGAGCATGGGGCCTGGGCGGGCGGCACGGGTACGGGCGCGGGTACGGGCGCGGGCAAGCGGGCTCTGGCAGAGGCTTGTGCTGCTGGGGGCCACCGGCGCCATCTTCAGCGCCTGTTCCGAGTTCTGGTTCTACCGGCTGACGGGCGATGTCGGACAGGTCGGGCTGATCCTGGCCTATGGCTGGTTCGGCTACACCTTTGTTCTGACGCTGCGCCTGTTTCAGGTGCGCGCCTTTTCCGGCTTCTTCGTGGCCGCGGGCATCTTCGGCTTTCTGGTCGAGGGCACGCTTGTGCCGGTGCTTTACCTGAACCTGCCGTTTTCCATCGCCTGGACCAGCCTTGGCTGGCACGCGCTGTTCAGCGTATCGGTCGGCTATTACCTGTATCGGCGGATCATGGCCGGCGCATCGGCGCGCGCGGCGCTTGTGCTCAACGGCGCCCTGGGCACCGCCCTGGGGATCTGGAACGCCTATCTGTGGAACGTTGTCGAAAGCCCCGGGGGCGGCGTGGCTTCCTATGACTGGCAGCCGACCGGCGCCTTTGCGCTGCAGTTCCTGTCGGGCTGGGCTCTTTTCCTGGGCGGGCACATGCTGCTGGATCGCTTTCCGCCCTGCCCCGCGCGCCCGCCTCGCCTGGAGTTCGCGCTGTTTCTCGGCGTGCCGCTGGGCCTGTATGCGGCCGCCTTTCTGGACCCGCTGTTTCCCTTGTCCCTGATCCTGCCGCTCTTGCTGCTGGTGTCTCTGGCCTCGCTTGGCGCCGGCGCCAGGGTGCCTGCGCAGCCCTGGCTTGACACGGTTTTCTCCTGGCGCATCGCGAAGGGAAATTACCGGTATGCCCTGTTGATCCCGGTCATGGCCATTGCCACCTACGCCGTTTTCAAGGCCGCGCGCCTGGAATGGGAAACCAACGTGCTGGTGGCCACGCCGGCGGTGCTGGTTTCGTCGCTCTACTGGTTTTACGCATTGCTGCGCGCCAACCATGCGGGGCGATAGAGCCTGTCGGCCCGATCGCACCGGCCTTGCTGTTTCGCCCGGGGCGCGCAGGCGGGCCGGTCATCCGCCCGCCCGCCCGGTTCAAGGCCCCGCGTCCGGCCCGCGCCCGTTTTGCGGGGGTGTGTCCTTTTCCGGGGGCGTGTCCTTTCCCTTGGGGCTGTTCGTGTCTGCTTCCACGACCGTCAGGATCTGTTCCAGCGGCTTTTTCAGCTTGGCCGCCGCCGGCACCGTGGCATCGGCGGCCGGGTGTCCGGTTGCCACGATCATCAGCGGTTTTTCCGAGGCCGGGCGGCCAAGCAGATCGTTCAGAAAGCGCATCGGGTTCGGCGTGTGGGTCAGCGAGACAAGCCCCGCGTGATGCAGCGCCGTCAGCAGCATGCCGGTGGCGATGCCGGTGCTTTCGGGCACGTAGTAGTTCTTGAAACGGGTGCCGTCGTCGAAAGCCCCCCACCGCTGGGCAAAGACCACGATCAGCCAGGGGGCCACGTCGAGATGCGGCTTTTCGCGGCCGGTTCCGATCGGCTCGAGCGCCCTGAGCCATTCCTCTCCGGCGCCGCCGTCGTAGAAACGCTCTTCCTCCCTTTCCGCGGCCAGGCGGATGCGATGTTTGGTCCGGGCATCGGATATGGCCACGAAATACCAGGGTTGATGATTGGCGCCCGAGGGTGCGGTGCCGGCGGCGCGGATGCAGGCCTCGATCACTTCGCGCGGCACCGGGCGGTCGCTGAACGCGCGCACCGAGTGGCGCCGCTTCATCTTGTCGTGGAAGGCCTGCGCGGCGGCCAGCATTTCGTCATCGCTCATCCGGAAACGATCGGGCAGATCGAGCGCCCGGTATTGCATGTGGTCCCTTGAAAACATTTCCTGACGCTCTTTCCGGCTGCTGGCGCTTCTGCGCGACCTCGGTTTTCCTGCCCGCACCGGACACGCGCGCGACGCGGCCGGGAAGCGGCGCGGGCGCCCCGGCCTGGCCCTCCGGGCATGCCCCCCGGGGGCCAGTCTAGCCCCGAGCGCGGCGCTTGCAAGCGGGCACTTGCATTGCACCTGCCCGCCAGCGCATGATTGCCCGGGCGGCTGGCGCCATGGCAATGACCGGACGGGCGGCGCATGCAAGGCGCAAGGCGCAGGGCGCAGGGCGCAAGGTGCAGGGTGCAGGCGCGCGAAACAGGTGGGGGGCATATGACCGGGGACGATCTGATTGCGGCGCTGGGACTGGCCCCGCATCCCGAGGGCGGGCACTATCGCCAGACATGGCTGGCCGAGGCCGCCCCCGGAGAGCGCCCGGCGGGAAGCTGCATCTATTTTCTGCTGAAGGAAGGCGAGGCCAGCCACTGGCACCGGGTCGATGCCACCGAGATCTGGCACCATTATGCCGGCGCGCCGATCGTGCTGTCGGTGGCGCCGGATGATTCGGGGCCGCGCACCGATCACCTGCTGGGGCCGGAAATCGGGCGCGGCCAGTTGCCGCAACTGATCGTGCCCGCGCATCACTGGCAGGCGGCCCGCACGCAGGGCGACTGGACGCTGGCGGGCTGCACGGTATCGCCGGGGTTCCGCTTTGACGGGTTCGAGCTGGCCCCGCCGGCGTTCGACATTCGCTGAGCGCGCCAGGGGGCTTTCTGCCCCCTCCGGGCGCGGCGCGCCCGTTCACCCCCGAGGATATTTGCGGACAGAAGAAGGGGCGATCAGCGCGCGAGCGCGCGCAACCGTTCGATCAGGCTGGACGTGTCCCAGCGCCCGCCGCCCATGTTCTGCACGTCCTTGTAGAACTGGTCCACCAGCGCGGTGACCGGCAGGCTGGCGCCGGTTTCTTCGGCTGCCGCCAGGCAGATGCCCAGGTCCTTGCGCATCCAGTCCACCGCGAAACCGTGGTCGAACCTGCCGTCCAGCATGGTTTCGTAGCGGTTCGTCATCTGCCAGCTTCCGGCCGCGCCGCCGCCGATCACCTCGATCACGGCGCGGCCGTCAAGCCCGGCCTTTTCGGCGAAGTGGAGCGCTTCGGACAGGCCCTGCAGCAGACCGGCAATGGCGATCTGGTTGACCATCTTGGAGAGTTGCCCGGCGCCGCTTTGCCCGAGCCGGCGGCAGGTCCTGGCGTAGGCGGCGACGATCTGCGCGGCGCGCTCGAAGGCGGCTTCTTCGCCGCCGCACATCACCACAAGCTGCCCGTTTTCGGCGCCCGCCTGCCCGCCGGAAACCGGCGCGTCCACGAAGGCGATCCCGGCCTCCCCGGCGCTGGCGCAAAGCGCGCGCGTCACTGCCGCGGACACCGTGGTATGATCGACGAAGATGCTGCCGCGCGCCATGCCGGCAAAGGCGCCCTCGGGGCCGAGGCACACGTCGCGCAGGTCGTCGTCGTTGCCCACGCAGGCCATCACGAACGCCGCCCCCCGGGCGGCCTCGCGCGGGGTCGCGGCCAGCCGGCCGCCGTGTTCGGCCACCCATCGTTCGGCCTTTTCGGCGGTGCGGTTGTATACCGTCACCTCGTGGCCGGCCCGCACGAGGTGACCGGCCATCGGATAGCCCATGACCCCGAGCCCCAGAAATGCAACGCCTGCCATGACTTCTCTCCGTTAGCGACATGTTCTATACAGCCTTGATAGAGACTCGCATCCCCCGGTCAACCGCTGACACCCCGCAGGCATCCATGATCACCGTCTTTCGCTGGCTTTTGCGCATCTTCACCGGGCTGGTGGCGCTGACGATCCTGGGGCTGGCCATCCTGTACTGGATGGCGTCGCGCTCGCTGCCCGATTACAACGCCAGCTACCGGCTGGACGGGCTGCAGGGGGATGTCGAGATCGTGCGCGACAACGCCGACGTGCCGCATGTCTTTGCCGCCAACGAGCGCGACGTGTTCTTCGGGCTGGGGTTCGTTCATGCCCAGGACCGGCTGTGGCAGATGATGCTGGCGCGACGAACCGCACAGGGGCGCCTGTCCGAGATGTTCGGCCGGCAGGCGCTCGGGACCGATTCGCTGATGCGCCGGCTTGACATCTACGGGGCCGCGGTTGCCTCGGTCAGCGCGCTGGATCAGCCGACCCGGGCCGCGCTCGAGGCCTATTCGGCCGGGGTCAACGCCTGGCTGAAGACGGTGAATGACCAGGCGCTCGGGCGCGGGGCACCGGAATTCTTCGTCTTTTCCAACGAGATCGCCCCATGGCAGCCGGCAGATTCCATTGCCGTGCTGAAGCTGCTGGCGCTGGAGATGACCTCTCAGGGCGCGAACGACGTTCTGCTGGCGCGCACCTCGCTTCTGCTGCCGCCCGAACGGGTGCGCGACATCCTGCCCGAGGTCCCCGGCGGCGGCATCGCCGAGTTGCCGGAGTTTTCCGCGCTGTTTGCCCGACAGCCGAAATACGCGGCCGCCGCGCCGCGCGAACTGCCCGCGTTCTGGCCCCTGCCCGGGCGCGGCCTGGCCGGCGCCTCCAATGCCTGGGCGGCGGCGCCGTCGCGCTCGGCCACCGGTTCGACCCTGCTGGCAAACGACCCGCATGTGACGCTGAGCGCGCCGGCGTTGTGGTATCTGGCACGCCTTGAACTGGCCTCGGGCGGGGTGATCGGCGCCACCGTGCCGGGGATACCGGCGGTCATTGTCGGGCGCTCGGATGCGCTGGGGTGGGGGCTGACCTCGGCCTATGCGGACGACCAGGACATCTTCATCGAAAAGCAGAACCCCGACAACCCGGACGAAGTGCTGACCCCGCAGGGCTACCGGCCGCTGAAAACGCGCGAAACGATCATCCGCATCAAGGGCGAACAGCCGGTAACCATCACGCTGAAATGGTCCGAAAACGGCCCGATCCTGCCGCCCGAGGCCTTTGACGTGGGCAGCATCACCCCGCCCGGCCACCTGGCCGCGCTGGCCTGGAGCGGGCTGGATCGACACGACACCTCGATGATCTACCTGCAGCGGATCATGCGCGCGAAAACCGTCAGGCAGGCGATTTCCGCCGGCGCCTATTTCGTGGCCCCGGCGCAGAACCTGGTGGTCGCCGACCGCACCGACATCGCCATGAAGACCATCGGACGCGTGCCCGATCGTTCCGACCTGAACCAGGGCAAGGGGCGGCTGCCGGTTCCCGGCTGGATCGAAGCCAACCGCTGGCACGGAACGCTGAACTATGCCACCAACCCCGCCTTCATTTCGCCCGTCGGGGGGATTCTGGGCAATACCAACAACAAGATCATCGAACGCCCGTTCCCGTTGAACCTGTCCTACAACTGGGGCGATTCGCAGCGCATCCAGCGCTGGCGCAAGCTGATGCAGAACCGCGAGGTGCACACCCGGGAAAGTTTCGTCGAGGCCCAGCTGGACACGATCAGCTTCACCGCGCGTTCGCTGCTGCCGCTGGTGGGGCGCGACCTGTGGTTCACCGGCGATGCCGCGCCCGAAGGCACCCCCGAGCGGCGGCGGCAGCGCGCGCTCAAGCTGCTGGCGGCCTGGAACGGCGAAATGAACGAACACATGCCCGAACCGCTGATCTATC
>JALSRF010000435.1 GCA_026984895.1 Paracoccaceae bacterium | reverse complement strand
ATGCAGCGGTAAAATGTAGCATTTCCTGAATGTGATTGGATTCGCGGCGCGATCGGGTGCTAGGCAGACCGGGCGAAAGGCGGCCGGGATCGCTGCCGCCGCGCCGGGCGCGGTGTGCGCGGCCTGATAAGCGGGGCGCGATGCGCCGTCGCAGATGAAAACGACGGCGCGCAGGCAGACGGCGGCGCGCAAGAAGACAACGGCGCACCGCCACCGCAGAGACGATGCGATCACCGGTGCGATCACGGCTGCGATCACGGGATGGAGACGCGCGAAATGAACTATGATACCATGCTGGACAGGGCCATCGGCCGGCTTCACGACGAGGGGCGCTATCGAACCTTCATCGAGATCGAGCGCGAAAACGGCGCCTATCCCCATGCGGTCTGGACCCATCCCTCGGGTGAAAAACGCCCGGTAACCGTCTGGTGCGGAAACGATTATCTGGGAATGGGGCAGCACCCGGCGGTGCTGGCGGCAATGCACGAGGCGCTTGAGGCGACGGGCGCCGGATCGGGGGGGACGCGCAACATTTCGGGCACGACCGTCTATCACCGGCGCCTGGAGCGCGCGCTGGCCGACCTCCACCGCAAGGAGGCGGCGCTGCTGTTCACCTCGGCCTATGTGGCCAATGATGCGACGCTTTCGACCCTGCCCAGGCTGTTTCCGGGGCTGATCATCTACTCGGACGCGCTGAACCATGCCTCGATGATCGAGGGGATTCGGCGAAACGGCGGGGCCAAGCGCATCTTCCGCCACAACGACGTGGCGCATCTGCGCGAACTGCTGGCCGCCGACGACCGCGCGGCGCCCAAGGTGATCGTCTTCGAATCGATCTATTCGATGGATGGCGATTTCGGGCCGATCCGGGACATCTGCGACCTGGCCGACGAATTCGGCGCGCTCACCTATATCGACGAGGTTCATGCCGTGGGCATGTATGGCGCGCGCGGCGGCGGCGTGGCGGAACGCGACGGCCTGCTGGCGCGGCTGGACATCATCAACGGCACGCTTGCGAAGGCCTATGGCGTGCATGGGGGCTATATTGCCGCCAGCGCGAAAATGGTCGATGCGATAAGGTCTTACGCGCCGGGGTTCATCTTTACCACCTCGATTCCTCCGGCCGTGGCAGCCGGGGCTGCGGCCTCGGTCAACCACCTGAAGAAGGACCAGGCGCTGCGCGACCGGCAACAGGCGAACGCGCGGATCCTGAAGATGCGGCTGAAGGGGCTGGGGCTGCCGATTATCGACCACGGCAGCCATATCGTGCCGGTGCATGTGGGCGATCCGGTGCATTGCAAGGCGTTGTCCGACCTGCTGCTGGAAGAGGACGGCATCTATGTGCAGCCGATCAACTTTCCCACCGTTGCGCGAGGAACGGAGCGGCTGCGGTTTACCCCGTCGCCGGTGCATGGCAGCGCCGATATCGATGTGCTTGTGCGGGCGCTGGACCGGCTCTGGTCGCGCTGTGCGCTGAGCCGCGAAGAGCTTGGCGCATGAGGCGCTGAGCCGGCCCCGCGGACGCCCCGGCCGGCGGGCCGATCACTCGGGTGCATCGCCGTTTCGAATGTGGTAGTCTGTCGCCGTTAACTTCCCGTTCGGTCGAATCGGTGAAGGATCGGGAAAAGTGCACGCATGGGGCAGGACGCATGATCGGGCGAAAGCACTCGCCA
>JALSRF010000434.1 GCA_026984895.1 Paracoccaceae bacterium | reverse complement strand
TGCCGCCTGCCCGGTGCCGCGACCGATACCGCGCCCGATGCCGCGACCGGGCACGCGCCACCGCCTCGCCAGGGTGCCCCCCGCCACCGCCTCGCCCGCCTGCCCCTGCCTTCCACCGGGGGCCGCCCTCCCTGCCGCCATTGCGCGCCGGCGGTTTCGGGCGGCGGGATCAGGCCCTTTTCACGGCGCCGCTGTCGCCTCCGCCGGCCTTTCGCCGGCCGACCTTTCAATTGCCGGCACACTGGGCTATTCAACGCCCATGAGCGATATTCTGAACCGGATCCGAGCCTACAAGCTGGAAGAGGTGGCCGCCGCCAGGGCCGCCCACCCGCCCGAGGAAATCCAGGCCCGCGCGCGCGACGCCGGGCCCACGCGCGGTTTTGCCGCCGCGCTGCAATCGGCCGCCCGCCACGGCTACGGGTTGATTGCCGAAATCAAGAAGGCCAGCCCCTCGAAGGGGCTGATCCGGGAAGATTTCGACCCGGCGCAACTGGCGCAGGCCTATGCGCAGGGCGGCGCCACCTGCCTTTCGGTCCTGACCGACGCGCCCTCGTTTCAGGGCGCGCCCGAATACCTGGGCGCGGCGCGCGCGGCCTGCGATCTGCCGGTGCTGCGCAAGGATTTCCTGTTCGATCCCTACCAGGTTGCGCAATCCCGCGCGCTGGGGGCGGATTGCATCCTGGTGATCATGGCCGCGGTCAGCGACAGCCAGGCGCGCGAACTTGAGGACGCCGCGCAAGGCTGGGGAATGGACGTGCTGGTGGAAGTCCACGACCAGGCCGAACTGGAACGCGCCAGCATCCTGAAATCGCCGCTTCTGGGCATCAACAACCGCGATCTGAGCACCTTCGAGACGTCGCTGGATACCACCCGCCGCCTGGCCCGTCTGGCCGGCGAGGAGCGCACGCTGATTTCCGAAAGCGGGTTGTCCGGGGCGCAGGACCTGGCCGATCTGGCGCGCTACGGCGCACGCTGTTTCCTTGTGGGCGAAAGCCTGATGCGCGCGCCCGATGTCACCGCCGCCACCCGGCAGTTGCTGGCCAACCCGCTGACCGAAACCGGAGCCTGACAGATGAGCGGCCTTACCCATTTCGACAGCAAGGGCGACGCGCATATGGTGGACGTGTCGCAAAAACCCGAAACCGCGCGGATCGCCACCGCCCGCGGCCACATCAAGATGTCCAGGCAAACCCTTGACATGATTACCGAAGGTTCCGCCAGAAAAGGCGATGTCCTGGGCGTGGCGCGCCTCGCCGGGATCATGGCGGCCAAGCGCACCTCGGAACTGATCCCGCTGTGCCACCCGCTGCCGATCACCAAGGTTGCGCTGGAACTGGAGCCGGACGCCAGCCTGCCCGGCATCGAGATCACCGCCACGGTCCGCACAAGCGGCAAGACCGGCGTCGAGATGGAGGCGCTGACCGCGGTTTCGGTCGCCTGCCTGACGGTCTATGACATGGTCAAGGCGGTGCAAAGGGACATGGCCATCGGATCGATCCGCCTGATTCTGAAAGATGGCGGCAAATCAGGCCGTTACGAGGCATAGCTGATGTTGAGCGTAAGCGAGGCGCTGGCCCGGGTCCTGGGGCTGGTGGCGCCGTTGGAAACCGAAGTCGTCGCACTTGAGGAGGCCGCCGGGCGGGTGCTGGCCGAAGATGCGCGCGCAACCCGGGATCAGCCGCCCTTCGCGGCCTCGGCGATGGACGGCTATGCCATCCGCGACGAGGACGCGCGCCAGGGGGCACGGCTTCGCGTGGTCGGCGAGGCCGCCGCCGGACACGGGCATGCCGGCGGTCCGGGACCGGGCGAGGCGGTCCGCATCTTTACCGGGGCGCCGGTGCCCGCGGGGGCGGCGCGGGTGGTGATCCAGGAAAACGTCCGGCGCGAGGGCGACCAAATCACCCTCGTGGAGCCCCTCGACGGCCCCGACTACATCCGGCCCGCGGGGGCCGACTTCAGGGTGGGTGACCGGATTCAGGCCCCGCGCCGCCTGGCACCGGCGGACCTGGCGCTGCTGGCCGCCATGAACATTGGCCGCCTGCGCGTCCGGCGCCGCCCGGAGGTGGCGCTGCTGGCCACCGGGGACGAACTGGTGATGCCCGGCGAAACCCCCGGCCCCGACCAGATCATCGCCTCCAACGGCTTCGGACTGAAGGCCCTGGCCGAGGCCGCGGGGGCGCGGGCGCGCATGCTGCCGATCGCCCGTGACACCCGGGCCTCGCTGCGCGCCGCCTTCGAACTGGCCGAAGGCGCCGATCTGCTGGTGACGATCGGTGGCGCATCGGTGGGCGCGCACGACCTTGTCGGGCCGGTGGCCGGCGAACTCGGGCTGGAGCGCGCCTTTTACAAGGTGGCGATGCGGCCGGGCAAGCCGCTGATGGCCGGACGCATCGGCGGCGCGGTGATGCTGGGCCTGCCCGGAAACCCGGTTTCGGCGATGGTGTGCGGGCATGTCTACATGGTGCCGGCGCTGCGCGCGATGCAGGGTCTGGAAAAGGCCCCGGCCCCAAGGGCGCGGGCGCCGCTGGCCCACGACATCGCCCCGAACGGACGGCGCGAACACTATATGCGCGCGCGCGTGGACGCGGACGGGATCCGGGCGTTCGAGCGCCAGGACAGCGCCTTGCTGAGCGTCCTTGCCCAGGCGAACGCACTTCTGGTGCGCCCGGCAGGAGACCGGGCCCGGGGCGCGGGCGAACAGGTGGAATACATCCCGATCTGAGCGGCGCGCGCCCCGGGGCGACGCGCCCGCCAACGGACCCGGCCCGCCGGCCGCAGCCCGAAGCCGCGCCGGTGCGCTGACACGCGCGCCATGCCGGCCGGCCGGCGGGCCTGTGGGCGGGCGCGTGGCAACGCCGCGGCACCGGCACGCAGTTTCGGGCGCAGTTGCGGGGCGCAATTGCGGGCGCAGTTGCGGGGCGCAATTGCGGGCGCAGTTGCGGGGCGCAGTTGCGGGGCGCGTGGCGCTGTGCGGCGGGTCTCGGCGGCGCCGTGTTGACACATACAGAGAACAGGTCTAGAACATTCCCTGAACGCCCGCAAAGGGCAACGCAGGCCGACACGGAGGTTCAAGAGCATGTTGACCCGCAAGCAACGCGATCTTCTGGAATTCATCCACAAGCGCATGCAAAGCGAAGGCGTCCCGCCATCCTTTGACGAAATGAAGGATGCGCTCGATCTGCGCTCCAAGTCCGGCATCCACCGCCTGATCACCGCGCTTGAAGAACGCGGCTTCATCCGGCGTCTGGCGCATCGCGCCCGGGCAATCGAAATCCTGCGCCTGCCCGATCATATCGAAAGCCGGGCCCATGGCGACAATCCGTCAGCCCCGGCCATGCCCGGTTTCACCCCGCGCGTGATCGAAGGAGAAGCCGGGGCAGGAGATGGCGCCCCCCGCCCCGCCGCGGCCCTGTCGGTCGAGGCCGCCATGGCCCGGCAACTGCCGATCATGGGGCGGATCGCGGCGGGCCAGCCGATCGAGGCCATTCAGGACGGTGCCAACAGCATCGCCGTGCCCGGCGACATGCTGGCCGGCGGCGCCAACCACTATGCGCTGGAGGTCCGGGGCGACAGCATGATCGAGGCCGGAATCAACGATGGCGACATCGTGGTGATCCGCGAAGGCTCGACCGCCGAAAACGGCGATATCGTCGTGGCCATGGTTGACGGATACGAAACCACGCTGAAGCGGTTCCGCCGCAACGGTGCGGCGATTGCCCTTGAACCGGCGAATGCCGCCTACGAGACCCGGGTGCTGCGCGAAGACCAGGTCAAGGTGCAGGGCAGGCTTGTCGGGCTGATCCGCAGTTACTGAGCCGCCCGCTCCGGCCCTCGGCGCAGGCCTGTTCCCCCGCCGGGCCGGTGCCGGGCCGGTGCCAGGGTCGGTGCCACGGCCGCAGGCGGGGCGCAAAAGGGCTCATGCACCCGGCGGCGTCTTCATCCGGGCGGGCCGGGTCACGGCCCCGGGCAGCCTCGGCGAAGCCTTGACGGATGCGGCCGACTTTTCGCAGCGCAGGGAATTTTGCGCTGGCGCCCGATCCGGTTGCAGACCATTTCACCCGCTGGCGCGCCTTGCAGGGGGCCTGGTCGCTCCCGCAGCATTCGGAACATTGACATTATCGCCGCGCAAGGCTTTTGCGTCATCCCCGCCCGCGCGCCCGCCCGCCCGCGCGCCGGGCACGCCAGGCCCTCCCGTAACGCACGCCCGAATGCGCCCGTAACGCCGACCCGAAACGCCGACCCGAAACACCCGCCCGAAACACCCGCACGAAACGCGCGGGCGTGATGAAAGCGCGCGGACAATGCGCATCCGTGCCCGCATCCGCGATCGCGCGGGCCACGCCCGAAAACCCGTTTGCAACACGATCTCTTGCCGGCAGAGCCCCGTTCGGGGCCGTCCTGACGGCCTTGCCGGCAATGACCGCCCGGGCACCAGCGCGGCGGATCGACCAGCCGGGCGCATCCACCGGCGCCCCGGTTTTCGGCGCGCGGCCGGCGCGCGCGTGCCCGGCAGCATGAGCCCCGCCCCCCGCCCTCTTTCGCGGGTGGCGATGGGGCATGTGAGCGCGGGATCAGCACCGGTCGCATCGCCATGGCGCGTGCCGATGATCGTGGCGTCGCCCGGCATGTTCGAAGGCGCATGGCTTGCCGCCCGCCCCGAAGCCATTTGCCCGCGGCGCCCGCGCGCGTTTCGCGCTGCAAGCGGCAATGCGGCTGTTCGTGCTGGCCTCGGCCCGGCCCGGCCCGGCCCGGGCGCGGCACGGCGGGGCGTTCAGCGCGGGCTCCAGGGCCGGATCCCCGAGACATCGTGCACCGAAACCACCTGCAGCGCCGGTGGAGCCTGGCCGCGCCGCGCCGGCGCGCGACCGATTGCCAGCGCCCCGGCGTGCTGCAGACGCGTGCGATCGTAAAGCGTGCACGCCGGCGGGGCCGCGGCCTTCACGCTGACGATCACGACCCCGCCTCGGCCCGCGCGCGCGCAGGCCGCGCCGATGCGCTGCGCCACCTTGCGCCCGGTCAGAAGCACGATGCGCGCGCCGCCAAGCCTCAGCATGACCTCGCCCCTGGCGCGCGCCAGTCCCGGACGCGCCGCGGCCTCTTTCTGGCTGGCGGCATCGCCGTCGTTTTCCAGCCAGACCCGGGCGGAAAACCCGTCTCCACGCGGCTTGCTGAGCGCCCGGCCCGCCGGGGTCATCGCCCCCAGCAGCCGCCCGGTATCGGCAACCAGCACCTCGGGGCGCGCAACCGTCGTCCACAGCAACAGCGCCAGCGCCACCGGCACCGCCCCGAGCAGGCGCACCGCCGCCCGGCCGCGCCACAGCGCCAGCCACAGCCCCCCCAGGGCGATCGCCGCCAGCACGCCGGGCTGGGGCGTGGGCACAGGCACCACCGCCCCCTCGATCGAGCCGATCCGCTGCGCGACCCACAGCACCCAGCCGATCGCCGGGCGCATCACCGCCAGCCCGACCGCCCCCATGCCAAGCGGTGCCAGAACCGCCGTCAGCACGGCGCCGGGCATCACCAGAAGCCCCATCACCGGCACCGCAAGCATGTTCGCCACCAGGCCGAAGGCGGCAATCCGGTTGAAATGGGCCGCGGCAAAGGGGGCCGTGGCCGCGCCGGCCACCGCCGAGGAGAGCACCGTCGCCAGCACCGCGACCATCCAGCGCGCCGGCCGCCGGCCATCGGGCCAGGCGCGGCCGCGCAGCGATTCGAACACCGTCACCAGCGCGACCGTGGCGGCAAAGGACATCTGGAACCCCGGCTCGGGCAATACCTCGGGGCGGCGCACCAGCACCACCAGCGCCGCCACCGCCACCGCGCGCAGCGTGATCGCGCGCCGCTCGAACACCACCGCCAGATACAGCACCGCCACCATCACGAAGGCCCGCTCGGTGGCCACGTTACCCCCGGAAAGGGCCAGGTAGCCCGCCCCTGCCGCAAGCGCCCAGAGCGCGGCGATCCTGCGGGCCGGATAGCGCAGCGCAACGCCCGGCACCAGCGCCAGCGCCAGGCGCGCGACCGAAAACATGAACCCGGTCACAAGCCCCATGTGCAGCCCCGAAATCGCCAGCAGGTGCGCCAGGTTCGATCGGCGCAGATCCTCGACCACGCCGGGCGGAACGCCCGAACGCTCGCCCGTCATCACCGCCGCGGCAAAGGCCCCGCGCGCGCCGGGCATACGCGCGCGCACCCATGCGGCAATCTCGTGGCGCGCGCGCAGCAGGCGCATGCGCAGCCCCCCGCCGCCGGCCGGGCGCAGCCTGAGAACCGGCGTGCGGGTATAACCCACGCCGCCCAGCCCAGCAAACCAGGCCTTGCGCCGGAAATCGAAGCCGCCCGGCTCGACCGGGCCGGCGGGCGGCGCAAGATGCGCCGTCATGATCACCACCGCCCCCGGTTCGGGGCGAAACCCCTCGGCATCGCCATGCAGCGAGACGCGCACCCGGGCCGGGGTCCGCCCCGGGGCCATGTCCGCCAGCACCACGCGGTCCAGCGTCAGGCGCAGCGCATCGGAACCCGAGCGGTCGATGTTCACGATCCGCCCTTCCACCGGGCCGTAGTAGCGAAAACCCAGCACCGGCTCGGCCACCAGATGCGCCCGCGCCCCGGCCAGCGCCGCGCCCGCCAGCACCAGCGCCAGCGCCCCCAGGAGAGGGCGCCAGTCCTCGCCCACATGGCGCGCCGCCGCGCCCAGCAACGCCAGCGCCGCCGCCAGCGCGCCCCATTGCCAGATCACCGGTTCGAAACGCAGCGACAGATAGCCGCCGATGCCAAGCGCCAGAAACACCGGCGCCCAGCACAGCAGCCGGCCGCGCTGCGCGGCCACCGCCCGGCCCGCCCGCCGAACGATCCCGTGAAGCCGCGCCACTCTTGCCCTCGCATCTGCGATTGATTAGACCTGCGCGACGCTAGTCCCGCCATCCTTACCAAAAGGTTAACCGCCCATGTCCGCCTCCCCGGTCGTCACCCGCTTTGCCCCTTCACCCACCGGTGCGCTGCATATCGGCGGCGCGCGCACGGCGCTGTTCAACTGGCTTTACGCGCGCGGGCGCGGCGGGCGCTTCCTGCTGCGCATCGAGGATACCGACCGGGCGCGTTCGAGCGCGCAGGCGCGTCAGGCGATCCTTGACGGGCTGCGCTGGCTCGGGCTGGACTGGGACGGCGAACCCGTCAGCCAGGCGGCACGCGCCGCCCGCCACGCCGAGGTGGCGCGCGCGCTGCTGGCCTCGGGCCATGCCTACAAGTGCTTCTCGACGCAGGAGGAAATCCAGGCTTTTCGCGACGCCGCCAGGGCCGAAGGCCGGTCCACCCTGTTCCGCTCGCCCTGGCGCGACGCCGACCCCGCGACCCACCCGAAGGACGCGCCCTATGCGATCCGCCTGAAGGCCCCGCGCGCCGGCGAAACCGTGATCCGGGACCGCGTGCAGGGCGATGTCACCTGGAAGAACGAGAACCTCGACGACATGATCTGCCTGCGCTCCGACGGCACGCCCACCTACATGCTGGCGGTGGTTGTCGATGACCACGACATGGGCGTCACCCATGTGATCCGCGGCGACGACCACCTGGCCAATGCGGCGCGCCAGATGCTGCTCTACGACGCCATGGGCTGGCAGGTGCCGGTCTGGGCGCATATCCCGCTGATCCACGGCCCCGACGGCAGGAAACTGTCGAAACGCCACGGCGCCACCGCGGCGGCGCAATACCGCAAGCTGGGCTATCCGGCTGCCGGCATGCGCAACTATCTGGCGCGCCTGGGCTGGAGCCACGGCAACGACGAATTCTTTACCGACGAACAGGCGCGCCAGTGGTTCGACCTTTCGGGGATCGGCAAGTCCCCGGCGCGCTTCGATTTCAGGAAACTGGAAAACATCTGCGGCCGGCACATGGCCATCGCGCCGGATGACGCGCTGCTGGAAGAATTCGAAGGCTAC
>JALSRF010000433.1 GCA_026984895.1 Paracoccaceae bacterium | reverse complement strand
TGCCCCGCCCCCGCCCTCGCGCCGCGCCCCTGCCCTCGCGCCGCGCCCCTGCCCTCGCGCCGCGCCCCTGCCCCCGCGCGCGGACGAAAAAACGGCAACGGGCGCGCGCCCGGGCGGGCACGGGAACGGGGACGGCGCACAGACGACGGCGCAAAAATCGCGCCTGAAGGCCCCGGCAGCCGCCGAAGCGCCCCGGCTCAGGGCCGGAAAACCTTGAAATGCGCCGCAAAGGCACCGATATATGGGGCGAAAGCGCCCCGGTTTCGCGGGACGCCAACCGGTTCATTCAGGAGGCAGTTTGGAAATGGCTGACTATCAGACGGCACGCACCACAACGGGCGTTCGCGGCGTGGCGATCGACGAGGGTCTGCGCGCCCACATGAACAAGGTCTACGGCACCATGTCCGTCGGCCTTCTGATCACGGCACTGGCCGCATGGGCCGTCGGCTCGAACGACGCCCTGCTGTCGGTCCTGCGCGATCCGATCACGCTTCGCCCGAATATCCTGGGCTGGATCGTGATGTTCGCGCCGCTGGGCATGGTGTTTGCCTTCGGCGCGGCGCTCAACCGGCTGTCGGCCGCCGGCGCTCAGCTGTTCTTCTACGCCTTTTCGGCGGTCATGGGCCTGTCGATCAGCTGGATTTTCGCCGCCTTCACCGGCATTTCGATCACCCAGACCTTCCTGGTGACGGCAATCTCCTTCGCCGGGCTGTCGCTGTGGGGCTACACGACGAAGAGGGACATCTCGGCCTGGGGCTCGTTCCTGATCATGGGCGTTATCGGGCTGATCGTGGCCTCGATCGTCAACATCTTTCTGGGCTCGCCCGCGATCCAGTTCGCGATTTCGGTCATCGGCGTGCTGATCTTTGCGGGGCTGACCGCCTTTGACACGCAGAAGATCAAGACCGACTACATCCAGCACGCCCGGCACATGGACAGCGAATGGCTGGGCAAGTCGGCGATCATGGGCGCATTGAACCTGTATCTGGATTTCGTCAACCTGTTCATGTTCCTGCTGCAGTTCCTGGGCGACCGTCGCTAGTTGCCCGGGCGGCGCGCTTGGGCCACGCCGCGTTGCAAACCTGAAATCATCCAGGGGCCGGCCGATGCGCCGGCCCCTTGCGTCCTGCACGGCAAAACCCGCGGCGCGCGCGCCGGTGTCTTCTCCCGGCCTGGCACGCGCGGCTTCGGGGCCCGGCAGCGGGCCGCATGCGGCAGGCAGCGGGCGGCAGGCAGCGGGCGGCAGGCAGCGACAGCGCGCAGCGGGGCCGCCGACCCGGCACCAGGCCACAGCGCCAGACCATCCCGGAACGCCGGGGCTCGGCCTGCGCATATCCGCAAATGAAAACGCCGCGCAAATTGCGCGGCGTCCGGTTTCACTGTCCCGTGGCAGGATTACTTGATCTTGCCTTCCTTGTATTCGACATGCTTGCGCACGACCGGGTCGTATTTCCGCACGACCATCTTTTCGGTCATGGTGCGGGCGTTTTTCCTGGTCACGTAGAAATGGCCCGTGTCCGCGGTCGAATTCAGACGAATCTTGATGGTCGTCGGTTTCGCCATGATCTAAACTCCTTCGAACGGGCTGCGCGCGCATCCCGTGAAATCCATGAAGCCCGCCTTGTAGCGGGATGGCGGCCCGAGTCAACCGCAAACTGGCCCGAATGCCGCGCACCGATC
>JALSRF010000432.1 GCA_026984895.1 Paracoccaceae bacterium | reverse complement strand
CGACCACCGCGCAGAAATGCGTGCGCGCCGGCGGCAAGCACAACGATCTGGACAACGTCGGCTACACCGCGCGCCACCTGACGTTTTTCGAAATGCTGGGGAATTTTTCCTTTGGCGACTATTTCAAGGCCGACGCGATTCCCTTTGCCTGGGAACTGCTGACCGGCGATCTGGGGCTTGACCCGGACCGGCTACTGGTGACCGTCTATCACACCGATGACGAGGCGGCGGCGATCTGGAAAAAGGCCGCCGGGCTGCCGGATGAACGCATCATCCGCATCGCCACCGACGACAATTTCTGGCGCATGGGCCCTACCGGCCCCTGCGGCCCCTGCACCGAAATCTTTTTCGATCACGGCCCCGCGGTTGCCGGCGGCCCGCCAGGCAGCCCGGATGAGGATGGCGACCGGTTCGTCGAAATCTGGAACCTGGTGTTCATGCAGAACGAACAGCTGGAAAACGGCGAACTGGTCACGTTGCCCAACCAGTCGATCGACACCGGCATGGGCCTGGAACGCATCGGCACCGTGCTGCAGGGCAAGCACGACCTGTTTGCCACCGATCTGATGCGCGCCCTGATCGAGGCCAGCGCCAACCTCACCAATGTCGATCCCGACGGCGCGGGCGCCGTGCACCACCGGGTGATCGCCGACCATCTGCGCTCGACCTCCTTTCTGATTGCCGAAGGCGTGCTGCCGTCGAACGAGGGGCGCGGCTACGTGCTACGCCGGATCATGCGGCGCGCGATGCGGCATGCGCATCTGCTGGGGGCGAAAGATCCGGTGATGCACCGGCTGGTGCCGGCGCTGGTGGCGCAGATGGGGCAGGCCTACCCGGAGCTGATCGACGGGCAGTCGATGATCGAGGAAACGCTGGAACTTGAGGAAACGCGGTTCAAGGCGACGCTGGATCGGGGCTTGCGGCTGCTCGAAGACGAACTGGCCGGTCTGCCGGAGGGCGCACCGTTGCCCGGGGCGGCGGCGTTCAAGCTTTACGACACCTATGGTTTCCCGCTGGACCTGACCCAGGACGCGCTGCGCGAACGCGGCCGCAGCGTCGATACGGCCGGCTTCGATGCGGCGATGGCGCGCCAGAAGGCCCAGGCCCGCGCCGCCTGGGCAGGATCGGGCGAAACCGCCGATGCGGCCATCTGGTTCGACCTGGCCCAGCAGCATGGCCCGACCGAGTTTCTTGGCTACGAAACCGAAAAGGCCGAGGGCCAGGTGCTGGCGCTGGTGTGCGATGGCACGCCGGTCACGGCCGCGCGTGCCGGCGAAGAGGTGCAGATCGTCGTCAACCAGACCCCGTTTTACGCCGAGGCCGGCGGGCAGGTCGGCGACACGGGCACGATCAGCACCGATGCGGCGAGCGTGCAGGTCACCGATACCCGGCAGGCGGCGGGGGTTTTCATCCATTTCGCCCGTGTCGAGACCGGCGAACTGGCGCGCGGCGCCGCGGCGGTGCTGGAGGTGGACCATGCCCGGCGCAGCGCCATCCGCGCCAGCCATTCGGCCACCCACCTTCTGAACGAGGCGCTGCGCCAGACGCTTGGCGCCCATGTGGCGCAGCGCGGTTCGCTGAACGATGCCGACCGGTTGCGGTTCGACTTTTCGCACAACAAGGCGCTGAGTGTCGAGGAACTGCGCCAGGTCAGCGAAACCGTGAACGCCTTCGTGCGCCAGAACACGC
>JALSRF010000431.1 GCA_026984895.1 Paracoccaceae bacterium | reverse complement strand
ACCAGGCGGTCACCTTGTCCACCAGCCCCTGAATGGGCAGCTTGGCGCCCTGGGCCTGTTCCACCATGCGGATGATCTGCGCCAGCATCGTGTCGGCGCCGACCTTGGTGGCCCGGAACTCCAGCGTGCCGTTGCCGTTCACGGTGCCGCCGACGACCGCGGCCGAGGCGTCCTTGCGCACCGGCACCGGTTCTCCGGTGATCATGCTTTCGTCCACGAAGGACGTGCCCGATACCACCGTGCCATCGACCGCGATCCTTTCGCCGGGGCGCACCTGGATCAGGTCGCCGACGCGGATCTCCTCGACCGGGCGTTCATGCGTCTCGCCGTCGCGCCTGACACGCGCGGTCCTGGCCTGCAGCCCCACGAGCTTGCGAATCGCCTCGCCGGTGCGGCCCTTGGCGCGCGCCTCGAGGTATTTTCCCAGAAGGATCAGGACCACGATCACCGCCGCGGCCTCGAAATAGACATTGGCGGTCCCTGCGGGCAGCCAGTGCGGGGCAAAGGTCGAAACCACCGAAAACCCGTAGGCCGCAGTGGTGCCAAGCGCGACCAGGGAATTCATGTCCGGCGCGCCATGCAGCAGCGCCGGGAAGCCCCGGGTATAAAACCGCAGGCCCGGGCCGAACAGCACGATCGTGGTCAGCACGAACTGGACAAGACGGCTGTTCTGCTCGCCCAGCACGTTGGCCCCAAGGTCGCGCATCGCCGGAAACAGATACCCGCCCATTTCCAGAAAAAACACCGGCAGGGCCAGCGCCGCCGCCAGGATCACCAGCCGGCGCAGATGTGCGATCTCGGCCGCCTTGCGCCGGGTCGCCTGGTCGCTGCCATCGGCGCTGTCGGCCGCCTTCGCCCGGCTCGGATAGCCGGCGGCGGTGACCCGCGCAGCCAGTTCGGCGGCCGTCGTCGCCCCGGCGATGAAACGCACGCTGGCGGTCTCGCTGGCCAGGTTCACCGACGCATCGAGCACGCCGGGCACCGCCTTGAGCACCCGCTCCACCCGACCGACGCAGGACGCACAGCTCATCGAGCCGATTTCAAGCACCGCCTCCCGGGTCACGGCGCCGTAGCCCGCGCCATCAAGCGTCTCGACCAGGGTGGCTGCGCCAACGCTGTCGTCGAAACGCACCTTCGCGGTCTCGTTGGCGAGGTTGACGCTGGCGTCTTCCACCCCGGGCACCCCGGACAGCGCCTTTTCGACGCGCCGCACGCAGGACGCGCAGGTCATCCCGTCTACCTGAACGGTGAGTTCATTCGTCTTGCCCATGGCGCGGGTCTCCCGGTTTGCGCTGCCTTGCCCGCCAAAGGTGGGGCCTCCAGTTACAGGAAGGTCAAGGGCGCGGCGTCATCTTTTTTCACGTTTTTTCCGGGATCGCGGATTTTTGCCGTGGCAGCCGCGCCCGGCATTGACCTTCCAGCGCTGGAACTCTTAGCTCGGCGGCGAACTGTGACCATTCAGGAGACCCCCATGACCAGACTGAGCGTTCCCGAGATGAGTTGCGGCCATTGCAAGGCCGCCATCGAAAAGGCCGTTGCCAGCGTCGATGCCGACGCCAGGGTCAATGTGGATCTCTCGTCGCGCACCGTCGATGTCGAGAGCGCCGCCGACATGAGCGCAATTCTCGCCGCCATCAGGGAAGAGGGCTACGAGGCCACCACCATCGGCTGAGCCACCATCGGCTGGGCCACTACGGCAGATCACTCCGGCAGATCACACCGGCAGATCGCACCGGGCGGGTGCCGGTCGCCCGGCCGGTCGGCCCCGGCCTCCCCGGCCCCGGCACCAGCCCCCGGGCGCACCCGCGCGCGGTCGGCCTGGCGCTGTGCCCATTTGCCGGTGCCCTTTTGCCGGTGCCCTGCGCCGGTAACCTGCACCGGTGCCGGTTACTTGCGCGCGGCCGCCACCATCGACGCGAACTGGCCGGCATCGATGAACCCCGGGGCAAGGGCATCGCCGATCACGAAGGACGGCGTGCCGGATATCCCCAGCGCCTTTGCCAGACTGGCGGTGGTCTGCAGATGCTCGTCCACTTCGGGCGCGTTCATGTCGGCGCGCAGCCGGTCCGTATCCAGCCCGAGTTCGCGCGCCGCCTTCATGGTGCTGGCCTCGTCCACCTTGCCGCGCATGCCCATGAGCGCCTCGTGAAATTCGGCGTATTTCCCCTGTTTGCGCGCCGCCAGCGCCGCGCGCGCGGCGAATCTGGACCCCTGAGAGAGGATCGGCCATTCGCGAAGGACCACGCGCACCTTCCCATCCGATGCAAGCAGCCTGGCCAGCTCTGGCGCGGTGCGTTTGCAATAGGGGCAGTTGTAGTCGAAAAACTCGACAACCGTCACATCGCCGTCCGGGTTGCCGATCTCTGGTGCATTCGGGTCGTGTTCAAGCAACTGGCGCTGGTTGCTCAACGCCTCGGACACGCGCTTTTTCTCGGCCGCGGCATCGCGATCGCGCAGGATCTTGACCGCCTGCATGATGATGTCGGGGTTTTCCAGGATCGCCTCAAGCGCAAGGCGCTTGACCTCGTCGCGGGTCAACGCCTCCCCATGAGATGGAACCGCGGCAAACATGGTTGCCGCCGCAATCAGGCCCAGGACAAGTTTTTTCACGTCAGTTTCCTTCGCTTCGCCTGCTTTTGCATGTTTCGCCCGGGGCGCGTCCTGTCTGCTGGCGCCCCGGCCCGCCCGATACCCGGCCCGCCCGGTATAGGCCAGAATACGCCGGATGTCGTCAGCCGGCAAATTGTCGCCATCGCCGCGGCTGGCGCGGCTGCAGCCGTTTTTCCCTTTTCTGCCGCGGACCGCGCCCCCGCCGCCGCCCGCGCCCGGCAGCACCCGGCGCCAGCGCCCGCGCCCCCGCCGGTGCGCCAGGCCAGCCGCGAAATGCCCGCCCCGGCGCAGACCGCCCACCGGGGCACCAGGCATCCGCCACCCCGCTAGAGAATCCCGTTTTCACGCTGGAGTTCCCGGATGAAGGCGACGATGTTCTTCACCTCGGCCTGGCTCACCCCTTCGACCGGGGGCATGTCGCCAAAGCGCCAGTGGTGCGATCGCACGCCGTTGCGCGCCGCCAGCAGGAACGCGGCGTCGGCGTGATGTCCCGGTCGGTAGATCTGGTGAACGAGCGGCGGCGCGACCCCGTTCTGCCCGGCGGCGTTTTCGCCATGGCAGGCGGCGCATTTCGCATTGTAGGCCCGTTCGCCGATCTGCGCCTGCGCGCTCAGACTGGCCGGGCGCTTCACCTGAGCCAGCGGAGCCCCGGCCTGGACATCGGCCGTATCAGGCGCGGTCATGGATGCGGGCGCGGGCGCTTTCTGCACGCTCCAGTAGATCGCCGCCGCGCCCGCAAGAACGAACCCCCCGGCAAGTGCAACCAGCTGTCTGTCCATGTCGCGGTTCCCTTCTGCTCATCCTCGTTTCGTTGTCCCCGGCAACGCCCGCGCCCTGCGCCCGGCAGCACCCGGCGCCAGCGCCCGCGCCAGCGCCAGCGCATGCCGCGGTGCCGGAGGGCGGTCAGATCAGCTTGACCTGGGTGCCCACCCGGGCCAGGGCGAACAGTTCAGCGATCTGCTCGTTGAACAGACCGATGCAGCCGTTGGACGAACGCCGCCCGATCTTGCGCGTGTCGTTGGTTCCGTGAATGCGGTAATATTGCCAACTGAGATAGAGCGCATGCGTGCCCAGCGGGTTGTCCGGCCCCGGCGGGACGTAGTCCGGCCATTCGGGGTTGCGCTTTTTCATCGCCGCGGTGGGGCGCCAGGACGGGCCGACGACCTTGCGGATCACCCGCGTGTAGCCGCGCCGCGTCAACTGGTCGGTCAGCGGCACGCTGGTGGGGTAGATTCTGTAGACGGTTTCGTCCTCGGACCAGAACTGCAGCATCCGCGAGTTCGTATCCGCCAGGATGACCCCGTTCTTCAGACTGTCGAAATGGTCCCGCCAGTCGTTCACCCGAAACGACGAGATGTTGCGCCGGGCGCCGCCCCCTGCCGTCTGCGCCAGAACGGCCGGCGCCGGCAACGCCGCCGCTGCGGTGGCCGCCGCCCCCGTCAACAGGGTGCGCCGCGTCAGGCGCGGGCCGGCGTTTGCCGCCATCTTCCCGCAGGTTCTTGCGCTCATTTTCCTGATCATGATCTTCCTCGACACCTCGAAACGCCAGCCCCGGACAGCTGACGCGCCGGGGGACGCCGCTGTCATGCAGCCTTCCCGCACCGGAATGTCAATCCCGAACCTGTTCACTATCGTGCGAACGCGCCGCGCTGCGATCGGGCGACGCAGGCGGCGCATCGGCATCGCCGCGCAGTTCAGGCGGCTCGAGCAGGCGGCGCACCAGGGCGACGTTCGTGCTGACCATGTCCAGGCGCGCGTCCTCGGTCATGCAGTCCCAGTTGTCCAGCAGCCACGTGTCCAGCGCCTCGCCCAGCCCCATGGTGGCATGGATCAGATACGAGGCCGGCAGATCGTCGCGCACCACGCCCAGTTCCTGACCGCGGGAAAGCAAAAGCCCGGTGTAGCGTTCCATCGCCCCGTAAAGCCGGCTGGTGCGCTGAAGCCCGCGGGGCTGAGAGCGCAGCCGAATCACCATGCGCCCGAGCTTCACATACCAGGCGTTGCGGTTCAGCACCTGCAGGGCGCGGCGCATGTAGCGGTCGATGTCGTCCCAGTAGCCTTGTGCCGTCATCGCGGCCGGCTCCAGCCCGCCGAGTTCGCGCAAGAGATAGGCCAGCGAGCGCTCCACGAGGCTGATGAACAGATCCGCCTTGTCCTCGAAATAGTAATAAAGCGAACTCTTGCTCATCCCCGAGCGTTTCAGGATGCGGTTCAGCGACGCCCCGTCATAGCCGTGCGCGGCGAACTCCTCGGCGGCGCTGTTGAACAGCCTGTCCTGGCGCCGGGCATCCAGATTGTCGAACCGTTTCTTGCTCATGGCTTGACCATAGCAGAGGATGCTGGTACGCACCAGTAGTATGGACCAGCCGGTTCAGTCCTTTGGTCCAGACGGTTCCAGCTGTTCCCCGGTCGCGAACCTCTGGCGCTTCGACGGAGGGAAACATGCAGTTCGGCATGCATATCGACAGGACGGACGGGCGCGCGCAGCGCCGCACGGCAGGGGCCGACCGGCGCGGTTTCTGCGCGCTTCTGGCGGCCGGCGCGTTTGCCGCGGTCGCGCTGCCTCCGCTGACGGCGCTGGCGGCCCCGGAGGCAACCGCGCTTCTGCAAAGGGCCTATGACAACTGGCGCTCGAAATCCTCGAAAACCACCACCCGCATGACGATCCACCGCCCCACATGGGAACGCACCCTGACCATGAAGGGCTATTCGCGCGGCATGCGCGACGCCCTGGTGCGCTTTGTCGCCCCGCCCCGGGATGCCGGAAACGCGACGCTGAAGCTGGGCAACCGGACCTGGGTCTTCAACCCGAAACTGAACCAGGTGGTGAAACTGCCCGCCTCGCTGCTGGGCCAGTCCTGGATGGGATCGGATTTTTCCTACAACGACCTGTCGCGCGCCGACGACGTCCTGCGCAACTACACCCATCGCATCATCGCCACCGGATCGGCCGGCGGCCACAAGAGCTACACCATCGAAGCCATGCCCAAGGCCGGCGCACCGGTGGTCTGGGGCAAGCAGGTGGTGAAGGTGCGCGATGACGGCATCCTGCTGGGCGTGACCTATTACGACCAGGACATGAAGCCGGTGCGCGAAATGACCACCGACCGGATCCGCACCCTTGGCGGGCGCCCCTACCCGGCGGTCCTGACCATGAAGAACCTGGCCGAACCGGGGAAATGGACGCGACTGGAAACCCGGGAGGCCCAGTTCGACATCCCCTTGCCGGACTACCTTTTCACCAGATCGAACCTGTCCAACCCGCGGGACTGAGCAGATGCTGTTGTCGCTGGCATGGCGCAATCTCTGGCGGCAACGCACCCGCACCGTGCTCAGCCTGGTGAGCATCGCCTTTACCTGCATGCTGCTGGTGTTCATGCTGTCGATGCAACTGGGCAGCTACCGGGCGATGAAGACCAACACGCTGAACGTGCTGGACGGCTTTGCACAGGTGCAGCCCGAAGGCTATGCCGACGACCCGGACATGACCCGCTTTATCCCCGATGCGCAGGCGCTGGCCGCGCGCCTCGAACGGGTTGACGGCATTTCCGCGGCCACGCCGCGCGCCTCGGCCTTCGTCATTCTGGCCAACGGGGAAACCAGCTATGGCGCCGCCGTCATCGGCGTGGACCCGGCCCGCGAGGGGAAGGTGACGCGGCTTCCCTCGATGCTGAGCGCCGGGCGATACCTTGCCCCGGCGGACGCTGACGCGGTGGTGCTGGGCGACGTGCTTGCACGCAACCTCGGGGTCGCCCCGGGCGACCGGGTGACCCTGCTTGGAAGCGCCGCCGACCGCACGGTCGCCGCCGACAGCCTGCGGGTGGTCGGACTGTTCCATTCGGGCATCGTGCAGATCGACCGGCAGTTCGCACAGATGCCGCTGGCGCGGTTTCGCGACACTTTCGCCATGCCCGGCGGGGCCAATGTCATAGCCCTGTCGGGACCGACGCTGGCCCGGGTCAACCGCGCCCTGCCCGAGGTGCGCGCGATCGCCCGTGCCAAGGGGCTGGTGGCCGCCGACTGGACGGTGCTGCAGCCGGCGCTGCGGGATGCGATCACGCTGGATGCCAGCACCTCGTCCGCCTTCTATGCAAGCCTTGTGGTGGTGGTGGTGTTCATCATTCTGAACACGCTGTACATGTCGGTGCTCGAACGCACGCGCGAGTTCGGCGTGCTGCTGGCCGTGGGCATGCGTCCGGCGCCGATCGGGCGGATGATGTGGATCGAACTGATCCTCATGGCCGCGCTCGGCAGTGCCATCGGCATCCTCCTCGGCAGCGCTGTCACGCTTTTCCTGGAAGGATACGGCATCCCGCTGGGGCGCAACCTGGGCGGGCTGATGGCCGAGTTCGGCCTGCCTTCGCGCCTTTACCCGCACCTGAGCCCGATCAGCGCGCTGGCCGGGCCGCTGGTTCTGATCGCCGCGGTGTCGATCGGCGGGGTGGTGCCCTACCTGCGCATCCTCCGGCTTGAGCCGATCGCGGCCATGGGGGCGGCTTGATGGGCATGCTCGGCCTCATCCTGCCGCTGTCATGGCGCAATATCTGGCGCAATCCGCGGCGCACGGTGATCACGCTGATCGTGGTATCGGTGGGGGTCTATTCGGTCCTCACCATGGGCTCGATCATCCAGGCCTGGGCCACATCGACACGCGACCGGGCGCTGACGCTGCTCAACGGCAGTGCCCAGATTCATGCGCCGGGCTTTCTCGAAGACCCGCAGGTTTCCCGGCTGATGCCCGCCCCCCGGGGCGCCCTGCGCGCGGTGCTGAACGGCCCCGATGTCACCGCCTGGGCCCCGCGCCTGGTGATCCAGGCGGTGATCCAGAGCGAGTACCGCTCCTTGCCGGCCACCTTCATGGCCGTGGACCCGGCACGCGAGAAATCGGTCTCGACCATTCCCGGTTCCATCGCGCAGGGGCAATACCTCGGCGCGCCGGACGACTGGGGGATCGTGCTCGGGAAATCTCTGGCCAGGCGGCTGAAGACGCGGCTGGGCAAGCGGGTGATCATCCTGGCGCAGCGCGTCGATGGCACCCTGGCCGAACAGGGCTTCGTGGTGACCGGACTCTATTCCGGCGACGCCGAGGTGGAGGACCGCTATGCCTTTGCCGGGCTGAAGACCGTGCAGGACATGGTCAGCGCGGGCGAGCGCGTGGCCGAGATCGCCCTGGCCACCGCAGACGACCCCGGCCTGACCCGCGCCCTGGCCGCGCTGAAACGCGCCGCGCCCGATCTGGACACAAGGTCCTGGCGCCAGCTGTCGCCGATGAGCGCGGCCATCGAGGGCACCATGCAGTTCTTCATTGGCATATTCCTGTGGGTGATGTTCGTCCTGATGTCTTTCGGCATCGTCAACACGCAGCTGATGGCGGC
>JALSRF010000430.1 GCA_026984895.1 Paracoccaceae bacterium | reverse complement strand
TCAGCAGGTAGGCGGTGATCAGCCCCACCGCGGCGGTCAAGGGCGCCGACACGGCGGATATCCTGATCGTGGTCCAGAAACTGTCCCAGGCGGCGCCGGTCCACAGAATGCCGCTGTCGGTGAACCGGACCGAAAAGGCGGTGATGTAATGCTTGAGGGTCAGCGTGTTGCGCACCCCCCAAAGCTCGACGAAACTGCCGAAGACGATCATCCCGTAGACCACCAGCGTGAACCCGCCCCAGAGCGCCGCGATCACGAACACCACAATCGCCAGGGCGCGGGGCATCATCGGGTGCACCCCGGCATCGCCCTTGCCGGTGACGGTGGTATAGGACTTCTTCCCCAGCCAGGCGCGCTGCGCATAGAACGCGCTGAGCGTGAAGAACAGCAGGACAATCGCCAGAACCGCCGCGCGGCCCTGGTCGTTCTGCGCCCCCACGATGGCAAAGAATATGTCGGTGGACAGAACGTCGTAGTTGCCGCCCAGAACCAGCGGGTTGCCGAAATCGGCCATGCTTTCGATGAAGCCCAGCAGAAAGGCATTGGCCAGGCCCGGGCGTATCAGCGGCAGCGTGACGGTGCGAAACACCTGCCACCTGTCGGCGCGCAGCGTCTGCGCCGCTTCCTCCATCGACGGGCTGACGCCTTCGACCACGCCAATCAGGACCAGAAACGAAATCGGCGTGAAGGCCAGGGTCTGGGCGATGATCAGCCCCGGAAGGCCATAGAGCCAGCGCGTGGGCTGCACATGCAACAGATCGGCAACGAACCGGGTGACCGAGCCGGAAAGCCCGAACATCAGGATCATCGCCAGACCGATGACAAACGGCGGGGTGATGATCGGCAGCACCGTGAGCGCACGCAGCAGTTTCTTGTAGCGAAACCCCGAGCGCGTCACCACCAGCGCAAACACCAGCCCCAGCCCGGTGGAAATCGCCCCGACCACCACCGCAAGAAAAAGCGAGTTCCAGGCGACACCGCAGTGGCGCCCGGAAAGACAGCCCAGCCCCCAGAGCCGGTCATCGAAGAATTTCGAAAGAAACACCCCCACCGAATAGCCGCCGTCATCGGTGACAAAGGCCGCCGAAAGCATCTTCGCGATGGGGAAGAACACGAAGACCGCGACCAGGGCAACCACCCCGCCGATCGAACCGACCACGAACACATCGCCATTCACCGCCCCGCGCGCGGCAATCCCCTGGGTAAACAGGAACAGGAAGGACGAGGCCAGGAACAGCCCGCCATAGCCCATCCCGTACTGGCGGTCGCCAAGCGCGCCGAACAGCGCCCGGAGCCAGTCGAAACTGAACCCGTGAATACCGATGCCGAAACCCTGCGCGATCAGCCAGCCAAACCCGGCCGCCCCGCTCAGGATCAGGATGGCGCCGTGGGCCGGGTCGGTCCTGGGTTTTCCAAGCGCCAGCAGCGCTGTGGACAACGGCAGGAACAGCGGGGCCAGCCACAGCTTCCTGCCCTGCGCCACCAGAAAGGCGGCCGGGGCATAGTCTGCGTCGAAGGGATAGCCGTCGAACAGCCAGTCGAACCGGAAGAACCCGTCTTCGATCCCGTACCACGGCAGGACCAGCACACCGACCCAGCCGACAACGATCCAGAAGATCAGCGTCGGCTGGGCCAGCGTCTTTGCTGCGTTGCCGGACAACGGGGCTATTGCGGCAGCACCGACACTTCGTCATCCCACTTCTTGAGCAACCGCTTGCGTTCCGCGGACGAGCCGTACTTCTTGAAGTCGTAGTCGATCAGCTTGATCGTGGCGAGGTCGGGCGCCTTGTCGGAGGTGGGCGAATTCACGTTCGACGGCACCTGGAAGGCATTGACCTGCAAGGCCAGCCCCTGCGCTTCGGGCGTGAGCGCCCAGTCGTAGAAGGCCTTTGCCTCGTCCATGTGGCGGGCGCCCTTGATGATCGACATCGACCCGATCTCGAAGCCGGTTCCCTCGCAGGGCGAAACCACTTTGATCGGGAAACCCTTGATCGCCTGTTTCACCGCGTCGTGCTGGAACACGATGCCGATGGTGGTTTCTCCGCGCGCCGCCGCCTTGATCGGGGCCGAGCCGGACTTGGTATACTGGTTGATGTTGGCATGCAGCTTCTTCATGAACTCGAAGCCCTGGTCCTCGCCGAACAGCTGCACGATCGTGGCCAGGGTGGTATAGGCCGTGCCCGAGGAATTCGGATTCGCCATCTGGATATGGCCCTTGTAGACCGGTTTCAGAAGATCCTTCCAGCAGGACGGAACCGGCAGGTTGTTGGCCGCCAGAAGCTCCGAGTTGTAGCCGTATCCCAGCGCCCCGGAATAGATGCCGATGGTGCGGTTGCCGGCGCTTTCGGCCTGGCGGATGGCCCAATCGTGCAACTGGTCGCGCATGGGCGAGATATAGGGCTCGGTCAGCCCCTCTTCGGCGGCCTGAAGGTGCGGGTCGCCGGTGCCGCCCCACCAGACATCGCCTTTCGGATTGGCGGCCTCTGCCTTGATCTGCGCAAAGGTCTCGCCCGATGACTTGCGGGTCATGTTCACGTCTATGCCCGTGGCCTCTTCGAAGCTGCGCGCCATCAGCTGGCACCAGTCTTCCTGGGCGCTGCAATAAAGCGTCAGCTTGGCCGCATCGGCCGCGCCGACCGTCGCCATCAGCGCCAAAACGGATGTTCCCAAGATGTATCGCGGCAGTTTCATGTTCATCTCCCTTGAACCTTGTTTTGTTTGTATACACACAGCCTAGGAACAGGAACGGCGCTTCGCAACGATTTTCTGTCTGCGCGGGCGCATCGCACGGCTGCTTTTTGCACATGCGCCCCGCACCGCCCGCGCGGCATGCGCGCCGGCACCCCGATTGTTGCGCATTGCGATTGGGCATCTCGTCGCCGTTGGGATATGGTGCGGCGCGCCGGCGCGTCCGGCCCGGCAATTCCGACGAGAAGGCAGAACATGGCACCGGATCTGAAAGCGGCCGCCGAAGGCGACCCCTACTGGAAAACCTACATGGGCCGGTTTTTCGGCATCCTCGACTGGGGCGAAGCCGATGCGCTGCTTGGCGCGCTGAAATCGGGCACGGGCGCAGGCGCCGGGGACTGGTATCTGTTCGACACCGACCGCCCCTGCCCCGAAACCACCGCCAGCCAGCCGGAACTGGCCGGGGCGCTGGACGACAACCTCGCCCTGCTGGCAGATTTCCGAGACCGCACGGTCTGCGGCACCCTCTATGTGGACGACAGGCAGGATCCGTCGTTCATCAAGATGTTCGACCCCTATCGCATGGGGTCGTCCTGCGGTGGAACGGGGGCGAACACGGTGATTGCACGCTGGATCGTTTCGCGCGCCAAACCTTCGCCACTGCCGCCGGACGGCAAAGACCCGGCACGCGGGGCCGCACTGTGGAAACGGCTGATCGGCTGGCGCACGGGCTGAGGCCACCGCACCCCGGCCCGCAGGCACGAGGATGCGACGACGCGCCAGCGCCCGGACGATTCGCAGACCGCCCCGGCCGGTTTGCCATGGCCCGGGCACAGCCGCCCGGAAACCGGCACGCGGCAGGCACGCGACAGACAGGCACGCGACAGGCAAACAGAAGACGGGCGAATGCGAACGGACAGCCGGCCAGCCGAACCCGCGACCGGGTGTCTGGTGGAGCCGAGGGGAATCGAACCCCTGACCTCGTCATTGCGAACGACGCGCTCTCCCAACTGAGCTACGGCCCCGGACCGCGGCTAAATTGTCCTTTGGCGCGGCAATGTCAAGGGCGCAATCAGGATACCTTGACCTTCGAGCGCACGAAAGCCTCGATATCGCGGGCCGGGCGGGCGCCGGGCAGGCGGTCGACCTCCTTGCCCCTGTGGAACAGGATCAGCAGCGGGATCCCCCGGATGCCGCGCTCGGCCGAGACCTGCGGGAAGTCTTCGGTGTTGATCTTGGCAAAGCGCACATCGGGCGCCAGCGCGGCAGCGGCCCGGGCGAATTCGGGCGCCATCATCCGGCAAGGCCCGCACCAGGGCGCCCAGAAATCGACGATCAGCGGCAGATCGTCGTTGCGGATCATCTTCTTGAGCGTCGCAGGCTCAAGCTCGGCAACCTTGCCATCGTCCAGCTTCGCCCCGCAGGTGCCGCATTTCGGCCCGGCTGCCAGCCTGTCCTTCCTTACCCGGTTCACCTGTCCGCAGGCGGCACAGGTCAGTTTCACGGCATCGCTCATCGGCACACTCCGGTTGCATTCGATTTTTCGAATATAAGATCGCCGAGCGCCATTTCAACAATGGCGCCACCCCGCAAGCGCACGCAAACGCGCCCCGGACGCGCCGCGACCGGAAGCGCGCCAAAGGCGGGGCCAGATGTGAATTGACGCGCCGTCGGTGCCTCTGGCAATGTCCGTGGCGGGGGCGAAAGGGGCAGAACATGACGAAAAAAGCTGTGTGCGTCCTTGTCCTGTGCGTCGCCGCGCTGCCGGTGCGGGCAGGCAGTATCGAGATGGCCTGTCTGCATTCGGACCGGGCGGCGGGCAACCGCAGCCTTTGCGGCTGCATTCAGGATGCCGCCGACCTGGTATTGTCCGGCCGGGACCAGCGGCTTGTTTCCGGTTTCATTTCCGATCCGTCGCGCGCGGACAAGATGCGCCAGTCGCCGGGGCATGCGGCGCAAATGTTCTGGAAACGCTACCTGCAATACATCGAAACCGCCAGGGCCTTTTGCGGATGAGGCGCACGTGCTGAAACCGGAACCACAACATTCGGCCTATGACGTCGTCATCGTGGGCGGAGCCATGATCGGCTCGGCGATTGCCTGGCACCTGGCCTGCCGGCTGGACTTCCCCGGGCGCATCCTCGTGGTCGAGCGCGACCCGGGCTTTCGCCAGGCCTCCACCAGCCTGACCAACAGCTGCATGCGCCAGCAGTTCTCGACCCCGCTCAACGTGCGGATGAGCCAGTATTGCGCCGCCTTCGCGCGCGACTTCCGCGAAGAAATCGGCGATGGCGCGGCGCCGCGGATTCACGTGCAGGCGTTCGGCTATCTCTACCTGGCCGACAACGAGGATTTCGCCGCACATCTGCGGCGCGTCCAGACCATGCAGGCAGGGCTGGGTGCGGGCACGCGCATCCTGTCGCGCGCGGACATGGAAAGGCGGTTTCCGTATTTCGACCTCGACGGCATCATCCTGGGCTCTTTCAACGACCGGGACGAGGGCTATTTCGACGGCGCAACCATGCTGGACTGGTGGCGTCGCATGGCCCGCAGGCGCGGCGTCGAAACGGTGCACGGCGAAGTGGTTGCGATCAGCCGCACACAAAACCGGGCAAGCGCAGTCACGCTGGCACGGGGTACGCGCGTGAACTGCGGCTGGCTTGTCAATGCCGCCGGCACGCGCGCGGCCGAACTTGCCGCCATGGCCGGCATCGCCGGGCTGCCGGTCGAGCCGAGGAAGCGCTACACCTATGTCATCGCGGCCGAAAACCCGCCGTCGCCCGAACTGCCGCTGACCATCGACCCGAGCGGCGTTCACATGCGAAGCGACGGGGCCCACTACATGATCGGCGCGGCGCCGGTTGACGACACTCCGGTGGATTCCGACGATTTTTCCTTCGACCATTCGCTGTGGGAAAATCGCGTCTGGCCCGCCATTGCCGCACGCGTTCCCGCCTTCGAACGGGTCAGGGTGCTGAACGAATGGGTCGGCCACTATGCCTATAACCGCATCGACCGAAACGCCATTCTCGGCCCGCACCCGAAGCTTGACAATTTCCTGTTTGCAAACGGTTTTTCGGGGCATGGCTACCAGCACGCCCCGGCTGTGGGCCGCGGCATCGCCGAGTGGATCGTGCATGGCCGCTGGCAGAGCCTGGACCTGGAAGAGCTGACGTTCGCCCGCGTCGCCCAGGGCGCTGCCGGCGGCGAAACGGCCGTGATCTGAACCGCCTGGCAGGCCTGCCGGCCAAGACGCTGGCGCCACCTGGACGCTACCGGCGGCGCAATGCGGCGGGAACGCAGCCCGGCGGGCGGCACGAAACACGGCAGGCGGCACGCCGCCCGGCGGGCCGGGGCTCAGCCGGTCGCGGCCAGAAGCCCCCGCGCACCGGCTTCGATCAGATCCAGCGCGGTTTCGAAATCGCGGGTGTAATAGGGGTCGGGCACCTCGCGGGTCGCGGCGCCGGGCGCGTGATCCAGCAGCAGCTGCACGGGGGTCGCGTTGCCGGGCGGGCGCAGGCGCTCGATGTCGCGGACGTTCTGCTTGTCCATGGCGATGATCAGATCGAAGGAGTCGAAATCCTCGGCGGTGAACCTGCGCGCGCGCAACGCTGACAGATCGACCCCGCGCGCCGCGGCCGCGGCGACCATCTCGCCATAGGGCGGGCTGCCCAGATGCCAGTCCGAGGTGCCGGCGCTGTCCACCCTGTCGGCCCGCCCGGCCGCCGTGCAAAGGGCGCGAAACACGCCCTCGGCGGCGGGAGAACGGCAGATGTTGCCAAGGCAGACAAAGACGATGCGCAAGGGGACTCGCTCCTGAAACCACTGCCGCTCTGATAGCCGGCCCCCGATCCGACGGCAAGGTTTCCGGCCCGGTCGCAGCGCCCCCGCAAGGGACGGACCCGCCGGCGGCGCGCGCGATGCGACACGGCAAACGGGCGCCACCCGGTCGATGCAGACAACCGCCAGAAGGCAACCCGCAACGAAAAGGGCCCCGCACCGCAGGGCCCGTCATCGAAAGCCGCCTGGATCAGACCGGGCCGGATATCGTCAGGCCGGATCAGGCCGGATCAGGCGGGCGCAGGCGCAATCAGGCCGCGCTGGCCTGTGCCTTGGCGATTTCCTTCTTGATTTTCAGCGCATTGGGCGAAAGATCCTCGTCCTTCGCCTTGGCCAGGAACGCATCCAGACCACCGCGGTGATCGACGCTGCGCAGCGCCGCCGCCGAAATGCGCAGCCTGAAGCTGCGGCCAAGCGCGTCGGACACCAGCGTGACATCATTGAGGTTCGGCAGAAACCGGCGGCGGGTGCGGTTGTTGGCATGGCTGACATTGTTGCCAGTCATCGGGCCTTTTCCGGTCAGTTCACAACGGCGCGACATGGGTCGGCTCCTTACGTCTTGAATGCAAAGGGGCACGGAGTTCCTCCGCGCCCGGAATTTCAGATGCCGGATTTACGCCGGGCAGGTGCCGCCGTCAAGCGTTTCATTCGTCCTTGTGCAACCAGGCAAGCAGCGCCCCGGCTGCCTCCACCGGGCTGGCCCGCCCCTCGGCCACCGCCTGCGCGCCCTCGGCCATGCGGGCGCGGGTTTCGGGGGCCTCCAGGCGTGCAAGCAGGCCCAGCCTTACCTCTTCCTCGAACCAGTCCTGCGCCTGCCGGCGCCGGTTCTGCGCCCAGAAACCGTGCTCCTTGCGCCAGTTCGCAAGCGCCTGCATCTCGGCCCAGGCCCGCTCCAGCCCCGCGCCGGTCATCGCCGAGACCAGCATGGCCTTCGGAAAGCCCGGCGCATCCCCGGCGCGCCCCGGCATCAGGCGCAGCGCGCCGGCGTGGTCGGCACAGGTGCGTGTGGCTGCCGCCTTCAACTCGCCATCGGCCTTGTTCACCAGAATCAGGTCGGCCATTTCCATGATCCCGCGCTTGACCCCCTGCAGTTCGTCCCCGCCGCCGGGCGCCAGCAGCAGCACGAACAGATCGCACATCCCGGCCACCAGCGTTTCCGACTGGCCCACGCCGACGGTTTCCACCAGCACCAGGTCAAACCCTGCCGCCTCGCACAGCGCCACGGCCTCGCGGGTGCGCCGGGCCACGCCGCCAAGCTGCGTCCGGCTGGGCGACGGGCGGATGAAGGCATTGTCAGCGCGGCTGAGGCGCTCCATGCGGGTCTTGTCGCCAAGGATCGAGCCGCCCGAGCGCGCCGAGGACGGGTCCACGGCCAGCACCGCCACCTTCAGCCCGGCCTGCACCAGCATCATGCCGAAGGCCTCGATGAAGCTCGACTTGCCCACGCCGGGGGCCCCGGACAGGC
>JALSRF010000429.1 GCA_026984895.1 Paracoccaceae bacterium | reverse complement strand
GTGTCCTTCGACGTGGGCAAGGGCGAAACCGTGGCGCTGGTGGGCGAAAGCGGCTCGGGCAAGTCGGTGACGGCGCTTTCCACGGTGTCGCTGCTGGGCGACAGTGCCGAGGTGGCCGGCTCGGTCGTCTACCGCGGGGACGAGTTGATCGGGGCCTCCGAAAAGCGGCTGATGCAGGTGCGTGGCAACGACATTTCGTTCATCTTTCAGGAACCGATGACCTCGCTCAACCCGCTGCACACGCTGGAAAAACAACTGGCCGAAAGCCTGTCGCTGCACCAGGGGCTGAGCGGTGCCCGGGCGCGGGCGCGGATCATCGAGCTTCTGGAAAAGGTCGGGATCGACGCCCCCCGAACCCGGCTGGGTGCCTATCCGCATCAGCTTTCGGGTGGGCAGCGCCAGAGGGTGATGATCGCCATGGCGCTGGCCAACGGCCCCGAGCTGCTGATCGCCGACGAACCGACCACGGCGCTGGATGTGACCATACAGGCGCAGATACTGGATCTCCTCGCCGAACTGAAGAAGGCCGAGAACATGTCGATGCTGTTCATCACCCACGACCTGGGCATCGTGCGGCGCATCGCCGACAGGGTCTGCGTGATGTGCGACGGCGAGATCGTCGAACAGGGACCGACGGAAACCATTTTCGAAAAGCCAGGGCACCCCTACACGCGCAAGCTGCTTTCGGCCGAGGCCACCGGCAACCCCGAGCCGGTGCCCGAAGGCGCGCGCGAGGTGGTCAGCACCAGGGATCTGCGTATCTGGTTCCCGATCCAGCGCGGTTTGCTGAAACGCACCGTCGGTCACGTCAAGGCGGTGAACGCGGCGACGCTAGCGGTGCACGAGGGCGAGACCGTGGGCATCGTCGGCGAAAGCGGTTCGGGCAAGACCACGCTGGCCCTGGCGATGATGCGGCTGATCTCGTCCCGGGGGCCGATCCTTTTCGAAGGGCAGGACATTCAGGGCTGGAAAACCCGCAAGTTGCGCCCGCTGCGCCGGCACATGCAGATCGTGTTTCAGGATCCCTTCGGCTCGCTCTCGCCGCGCATGACCTGCGAAGAGGTCATTGCCGAGGGGCTGAGCGTGCATGCCATCGACCCCGGCCGCGACCGGCGTGACATGGTGGCCGAGATCATGGAGGAGGTCGGGATGGATCCGGCCACCATGCACCGCTATCCGCACGAGTTTTCCGGCGGCCAGTGCCAGCGCATTGCCATCGCGCGCGCGATGATCCTGCGCCCGCGTCTGGTGGTTCTTGACGAGCCGACCTCGGCACTGGACATGACGGTGCAGGTCCAGATCATCGACCTGTTGCGCGCGCTTCAGGCCCGCCACCGTCTGGCCTATCTGTTCATCAGCCACGATCTGAAGGTGGTGCGCGCGCTCTCGCACCGGGTCATTGTCATGCAGCGCGGCGATATCGTTGAAACCGGCCCGGTAGAGGCGATCTTCGCCAATCCGCGCTCCCCATATACACGCACGCTGATGCAGGCCGCGTTCACCCGTTGAACGGGTTGGGGATTCAATGCCTCCGGCGGGGATATTTCCGGACAGAAGAAGCCGCGCGATTCTCGTTCCCGGGGCCCGTTTTCTTCTGTCTCGAAATATCCTGCGGGGTGAATTCGCGCAGCGAAGAGGGGGCGCACAGCCCCCTGTTCAGTGGGCCGGCGTGCTGACGGCATCCAGCAGTGATCGCCCGCCGTCGGCAACGAGGATCTGTCCGGTAATGAACCCGGCCGCTTCCGAGGCCAGGAACTGCACCGATTCCGCCAGTTCCTGAGCCGTGGCGATGCGTTCCAGCGGCGTATGCGAGACGATATCCTCGCGCTCGGTCTCGCTTCCGGCCAGCGCCTCACGCAGGCTCTCGCTCATCACGCTGCCGAAGGCGAGCGCGTTCACCCGGATTCGGTGAGGCGCAAGGGCAACCGCAAGTGCGCGGGTCAGCTGATTGAGCGCGGCCGTGCTGACGGAATAGCCCAGAAGCGCCGGATGCACCCGCGCCGCTGCGATCGAGGAGAGGTTGACGATGGTGCCCGCCGCGCCTTCTCCCCGCCCGTCTTCCTCGGCCTGTGAAATCATCTTGCGTGCAACCATCTGCGACAGTCTGTAGCCGGCCAGAAGGTTCTGTTCGACAAGCAGTTCCAGCGACGTGTCGTCGGCATCCAGCGGATCGCTCCTGACCACCTGGCGGCTGGCATTGACGAGGATGTCCACGCGCTCGAAGGCGTCGATGGTCGCTGACAGCAGGTTTGCCTGGGTCAGCTTTTCGCGCAGATCGCCAGCGAAACGGCGCATGTTGCCGTCCTCGGCAGAGCCCGGCCCGCCAAGTTCGTCGGCAAGGCGTTCCTCGTCCATGTCGGCCAGCATCACGTTCGCCCCCTGGGCTGCGAAATGGCGCGCAATGGCAAGGCCGATCCCGTTTGCTGCGCCCGTGACGATGGCGGTTTTGCCGGAAATGGAAAATGACATGTGTTTCCCTGCTTGTTCGGCCCCTTGCGGGCGGTGATGCGACCGGCGCTCAGCCGGTGCGCCTTTGGCGGGGCCTGCGGGCCCGGAATACCTTGAATGCCCTGTCCCCGGCAACCTCGGCAACCTCGGCAAATGCTTCGGACAGGTTCTGTTCATAAGGCAAATGCCGGTTGGCCACCAGCCAGAGCGTCCCATTCGCCCGCAGCAGCCCTGGTGCCGCGGCAATGAAGCCACGCCCGAGCCCCGGGTCGGCGGCGCGGCCGGTGTGAAAGGGCGGATTGGTCACCACATGGTCGAATGTCGGCCCCGGTCGAAAATCCAGCGCGTCGGCCCAGTGAAAATGCGCCCGCGGGTCGGCCACGTTGCGCCGCGCGCATTCCAGCGCGCGATGCTCGGCTTCGACAAGATGGCATTCCTGCACACCGGGGTGGTGCTTCAGGACCTGGGCCGCAAGAAAACCCCAACCCGCGCCCAGATCGCAGATTCGGCCGCGCAGACCGGCTGGCAGCGCCGCGATCAACGCCTGCGATCCCGGATCGGGCGCATCGGCCGAGAACACGCCCGGAGCGGTCACGAACCCGCCGCCGATTGCGCGCAGATCGGGCGTTTTCCAGTGTTCGAAACTGCCGCCGGTGAAGGAAAAGACCTTGCCATGCGCCTTGGACCAGACCTCGCCCGGTTGGGCGCCGTTCCTGCGGATGGCCTTGAGCATGCTGTCTACGCCATCGGTTTTCTGCCCGTCCACGATCACCTGCCCGGCAATGTCCCGGGCCCGGGCAACCAGGGCCTGGGCCTCGTCCCTGGCGCGGGGCAAGAACACCACCGCTGCGCTGTAACGGGCATCCCGGTCGGGGGCCAGCAATGTCCGGATGCCGGCGCGGACAAGGGCGCGGTGCTCGGGGAAGAACCCCTGTATGGCGTCAAGACGCGGGACGGGCAGGGCCGAAAGATCATGTGTCGCGCGCGGGCGAAACAGGGCAATGCGCCCGGTACCGGGAAGCGTGACAGCGCCGCTTTCAAGGGCCATGGAAAGGCGGAACGAGGCCATCAGGGCGCGCGCTATTCCTTTTCCATGGTGCACTGCAGCGGGTGCTGGTGGCGGCGCGCGAAATCCATCACCTGGGTAACCTTGGTTTCGGCCACCTCGTAGGAGAACACCCCGACCAGGGCGACCCCTTTCTTGTGCACGGTCAGCATGATTTCGATTGCCTGCGCATTGGACAGGCCGAAAAAGCGTTCAAGCACATGCACCACGAATTCCATCGGCGTGAAATCGTCGTTCAGAAGCAATACCTTGTAAAGCGGCGGACGGCGGGTTTTCGGGCGGGTCCGGGTGACCAGCCCCGTGTCGCCGTCGGGCGCATCGGTGTCGCGCGACATGGTGATCGGCACTGAGGTCAAGAGGCAACGCTCCGAATGGATTGGGTGTTTTCAGTTCGCTTGTCTGCTGACTGCGAATATATAGGCCCAACGCGGCCGGTGAAAAGGGGCTGCGGGGATTTGCCCGAAAAGGGCGAGCCGATGCGCGAAACCCGGACGACAATCGCCCTTGATGGCGACGATACGCTGCGTGAAACCGAACAATTCTCCGGGACGTCGCAGCCGCGAATCGCCGACCTGTCGAGGGACCATGCCCCGGGGATCAACCTTTCCAGCGCCAGCCTGCCAGATGAACGACGCGCTCCGGGCGCCGGCCGATTGCGCCGTCCGCTGACCGGCCCGGCCTGATCGCGGCGCCCGCGGGCGGCGTCCGGGGCCTGTTGCCGGGGCACGATCGTGGGGGCGAAGGGTGGCTTCGCGTATCTTGCGGGCGGCATTTGTCAGCCCACAAGATGTAGGATTCACCTGCGATTTTCGGCAGAAAACTATCTGAAATAAGGGTATTTTCCGATTCTGGCCCTTGTGCTAATGTCGCGCCGATTGGGAAAGCCTGGGGCAAAAGATCCCGGCATCCAGAGGCAGTAAAAGGCGAGTGACGTGGCTGAACGTCTAGGGCAGGGTTCCCGTTCCGGGATCTTCTTATTCGTGTTCCTTTTGATGCTGGTGATGGCGCCGCTGGTGGCCTGGTCGGCGCCCTATGCCGCAATGGTGGTCGATGCGCGCACCGGCGAGGTGCTTTATTCACGCAATGCGGATACCCGGCTGCATCCGGCATCCCTGACCAAGATGATGACGCTTTACATCGCCTTCGAGGCAATCCGAAACGGGGAAATCAGCCTGGACACGGTGGTGAAGGTCTCACGCAAGGCGGCAAGCGAGCCCCCCTCGAAGCTGGGCCTGCGCGCCGGGCAGAAGATCAAGCTGCGCTACCTGATCCGCGCGGCGGCAATCAAGTCGGCAAACGATGCCGCCACCGCCATCGGAGAGGCAATCGGAGGCTCGGAAGCCGCCTTTGCCCGCCGCATGAACCGCACCGCAAAGGCTCTGGGCATGACCCGCACCACCTTTCGGAACGCCAACGGGCTGACCGAGCGCGGGCACCTTTCGACCGCGCGCGACATGACGACGCTGGGCCGGCATCTGTTCTACGACTTCCCCGATTACTACAACCTCTTTTCGCGCCGCTCGGCCAATGCGGGCGGGCGCATCGTGCGCAACACCAACCGGCGGTTCCTGAACAGCTACCGCGGCGCGGACGGCATCAAGACCGGATACACCGCCGCCTCGGGGTTCAATCTGGTGGCCTCGGCCAGACGCGGCAGCAAGCGGATCATCGTTACCGTCTTTGGCGGCGTGTCCTCGGCGGCGCGCAATGCCAAGGTGGCCAAGCTGATGGACCTCGGGTTCCGCCGCGCGCCGGCGCGGGTGGCGGTGAACAGGCCGGCGTTGCCGGTCTATGGCGGCAGCGGCGCTTCGCGCCCCGGGGCACAGGTGAACCTGGTGCGGGCGGTGAAACGGTCGCTTCGCCCGGTCGCGCGGCCGGATCAGAAGGCCCCGCGGCTTTCCGAGGATCTGCTGGTGGCCATGGCGCGCGACATTCGCAAGACGCTGGCGGTGGTTCAGCGGCCGTCGGATGCGGCCGCGAGCGCGCGTTCGACCCGCGATGTCGTCATGGCGGCCTATGATCCGGCCGCGCTGCCACAGGACCTGGAGGCGCCCGAGGTCGTGACCCGGATTTCCACCTCTGGCGGCCGGCTCTGGTCAATCAATGTGGGCCGTTACACCACCCGCTTCGAAGCCGAACGCAAGCTTCTGAAGACCGCCCTTGTGGAAATGGGAACGCTGGACGAAGCGCTGCGCAAGGTGGTGAAGAGCCGGCGCGGATACGAGGCAAATTTCGTCGGCCTGTCGCGGGAAATGGCGGCGCTGGCCTGCCGCCGGCTGAAGGCGCGCGATATCCAGTGCACGCCGCTGGGTCCGGGCTGAGTCCTGCCGGCGCGCGGGGCCTTGCGGCGCTGACGGGGCCGGCGCGCGGCTCAGCCTGCCGGGTAGCGCGCCCGGCACTGGCGGGCGGCGACGCTGGCACGGGCCAGCTTTTTCTGCCTTGTGGCCTGCAGCGACTGGAGTTTCTTCTGTTCGGCCTTCAGGTCTATCGCCACCGGCACCTCGACCGTGTCGGGCACGGCCACCTCGCAATAGACCGGCTTGCCGGCGTTTTCGCCGCAGACCTGCTTTTCGGTGGAAAAGCTGGTTTCGCTGCGGATCCCGTAGCCGCGCGCGATATTTTCCCGGGCCTGGGCAATCAGGTCGTCCAGCACGCGAATGTCCTTGTTGGCATTGGCCACGCAGATTTCGTAAGGGGATGCACAGGCAGCAAGAACCAGTGGCAGGGCAAGGGACATTTTGCGCATCGGTCGGACTCCGGGCTGTCAGGTCGGTTGTCAGGATAGATCGCATCGGCAAACAAGGGAAGCAATCGGGCCCGTTATCGGATAACAGGGGCGGGTGGCAACAGGGACGAACAGGGACGAACAGGGACGAGCAAGGGCGATGAGCACGGATTTCAACACTGAAAAGGCGCGGGCCTCGGCGTGGTTTCGCGAATTGCGAGACCGGATCGTGGCGGCATTCGAAGCGCTGGAGGACGATCAGAGCGAAGGCCCCTTCGCCGACCGGCCGGCGGGCCGGTTCGAGGTCAGCGAAACCCGACGGGCAAGCGACGACGGCTCGGACGCGGGCGGCGGGCTGATGAGCGTGATGCGCAACGGGCGGGTGTTCGAGAAAGTCGGCGTCAACGTATCGACCGTCCACGGAACGCTGGGCGAGGCGGCACAAAAGGCAATGGCCGCGCGCGGCGTTCCCGGAATGGACGAGGACCCGCGTTTCTGGGCGTCGGGGATTTCGCTGGTCGCGCACATGCAGAACCCGCACACCCCGGCGGTGCACATGAACACCCGCATGTTCTGGACGCCCAACGCCTGGTGGTTTGGCGGTGGCGCGGATCTGAACCCCTGTATCGAATACGAAGAGGATACCGCTTCGTTCCACGCGGTGCTGAAAGAGCACTGTGATCGCCATGACCCGGGCTACTACCCGCGATTCAGCAAGTGGGCGGACTCGTATTTCTACATTCCGCACCGCGGCCGCGCGCGCGGGGTGGGGGGCATCTTCTTCGACGACCACAACACCGGCGACTGGGAGGCCGATTTCGCCTTCACCCGGGATGTCGGCCGCGCCTTCCTGCCGGCGTTTCTGGGCGTGAGCGAGCGTCGCCGCAACACCCCCTGGAGCGAGGCCGACAAGGACGCGCAGCTCGTTCACCGCGGGCTCTATGCCGAATACAACCTGGTTTATGACCGGGGCACGAAATTCGGGCTGGCCACGGGCCATGATGCGGATGCGGTGCTGATGAGCCTGCCGCCGCTGGCGAAATGGGTGTGATCGGCGCGGCGGCGCATTCTTTCGGGGAAAACGCGGCGCAATCCTTCGCGGAAGTCGCACGCCCCCGTGCATGGCAATGTTGCGGCGGGTAGCGACCGGCCGGGCCGGGAGCCCGCTGCCCCTCCATCTTGGGTGCCCGTTGCCGCTCCGTTGCCGGCAGCCGCCCTTTGCGATGCGGCCTTCGGCGATCCGTGCGCCATATATCCCACAGGCGTGTCGTTTCGCAATGCCGCGCCCGCTTCTGCGCCATGCCATGCCATGTCACGCCACACCACGCCACGCCGGAACCACGCCTGCGCTACGCCGGAACCACGCCTGCGCCACGGCAGGCGGGCGGGCGGGCGGGCGCATGCCCGGGCCGTATGCGCGCGCCGGGCGAAACGGGCCGATCCGACGCCACGACCTGGCGTTACGAGCTGACGCCGCGCCCTGACGCCAGCTTGGCCCAGTTGCCGGAAAACCCTTCGGGGATCAGCAGCATGTCGCGGCCGACGCGGTGAATGTCGCGGTGCCCGCAAAAGGCCATGGTCAGATCGAGTTCGCGCTGGATGATCTCCAGCGCCCGGGTAACGCCGGCTTCGCCCATGGCCCCCAGCCCGTAGATATAGGCACGGCCTATGAAGGTGCCCTTTGCCCCCAGCGCCACCGCCTTGAGCACGTCCTGACCCGAGCGGATGCCGCTGTCGAGAAACACCTCGGCCCGGTCGCCCACC
>JALSRF010000428.1 GCA_026984895.1 Paracoccaceae bacterium | reverse complement strand
CCCTTCGTGCCCGCAACCCGCCCCGCGGCCCTTTCCGCCGCCGATACAACCGCCGCCATGCGCCGCCATGACCGCCGCCACGACCGCAATCCCGGCCGCCGGCCCGGCACCCTCCTGCGCGCTCGGCCGGGGCGCGCTCAAGGCGACGGCCGGCGCCCGCCCCGGGGGGGCGGCTCCGCGCCGCGCAGGATCGAAAGCGCCTCGCCCAGATCGATCGCCCGGTCATAGAGGGCCCGCCCCGAGATCACGCCGTCCAGCGGCGCGCCACAGGTCCTGAGCGCGATCAGATCGTCCAGCGAGGCCACCCCGCCAGAGGCAATGACCGGGATCGAGACCGCATTGGCCAGCGCCGCCGTCGCCTGCACGTTGGGCCCGCGCATGGCGCCATCCCGGTTGATGTCCGTATAGATGATCGCGGCCACGCCCGCGTCTTCGAAGGAACGCGCCAGGTCCACCGCCTGCACATCCGTTTCCTCGGCCCAGCCGCGGGTGGCGACGCGCCCGCCACGCGCATCGACCCCCACCGCGACCTGGCCGGGAAAGGCGCGCGCCGCTTCGCGCACAAGCGCCGGGTCTTCCACCGCCGCGGTGCCCAGGATCACCCGCGTCAGCCCGCGCGCCAGCCAGCGTTCGACGGTCGCCATGTCGCGGATGCCGCCGCCAAGCTGCGTCGGCACGCTGACCTCGGACAGGATTGCCTCGACCGCGGCGCCGTTGACCGGCGCGCCTTCGAAGGCGCCGTTCAAATCGACCAGATGCAGCCAGCTGCACCCGGCCTCCTCGAAGGCGCGTGCCTGTGCGGCGGGATCGTCGTTGAACACCGTCGCCTGCGCCATTTCCCCCTTGTAGAGGCGCACGCAGTTGCCGTCTTTCAGATCGATCGCCGGGTAAAGGATCATGTGGCTCGCCCGTTGTTTTCGCTGTCGCCGCTCGTCGGTCTCTTTGGCAGACTGCGCAACAAATTGCAAAGCCCGCATGTTGCAAAGCCTGCATGCAACGCGGCAAGGCCGCAAGGCGGCGCGACAGCACGGCCAGGTGACAGCACGGCCAGGCGACAGCACGCCGGGACCACGCCAGGGCGCCGCTTGCCTCGCCGGCCGTCACGGGGGCATACTGGGCGCACCAACGAGGAGGAGATGATGAAAAAACTGTTGGCGATTGCCCTGTTGGCAGTCGGATTGTCGGCCGCCGCATCGGCCGATCCGGCCGAGGGCGTCTGGAAGACCGAAGTGGACGACGGCGCCTATGCCCATGTGACCATTGCGCCCTGCGGGGACAAGCTGTGCGGCGTGATCAGCCGGACATTCAATGCAAGCGGCGAATATCAGTCCGAAAACCTGGGAAAGAAGCTTGTCTGGGACATGGTTCCCGGTGGCGACGGCTCTTACGGATCGGGCAAGATCTGGCAGCCTTCGACCGGGAAGATCTATCGCTCGAAGATGTCGCTGTCGGGCGATGTGCTCCGGGTTTCGGGATGCGTTCTTGGCGGGTTGATCTGCAAGAAGCAGACCTGGCAGCGCGTGCGATAGGACGCCGGGCGGCCCGCGCGGCGCACGGGCCGACGCACAGGCCGACGCACGGGGCGGCGCACAGGCCGGCGCACGGGCCGACGCACGCGCGTCGGGGCGCGCCGCCCCGCCGGGCCCCGTTGGCGGGGAATTTTCTCTTGCCATCGCCCCGCGCAGGCCCTATACGCCCCG
>JALSRF010000427.1 GCA_026984895.1 Paracoccaceae bacterium | reverse complement strand
CGCAAGGCCGCAAGCCTCCACCTGGCTGAACGCCAATGCCGGTTCGGGCAAGACCACGGTGCTGACAAACCGGGTGGCGCGCCTGCTTCTTGCCGGTGTCTCGCCGCAGAACATCCTGTGCCTGACCTATACGAAAGCCGCCGCAAGCGAGATGCAGAACCGGCTGTTTCGCCACCTTGGCGACTGGTCGATGATGCCGGCCGACGACCTGGAGCGCACGCTCGCCGGCCTGGGGGCAGCAGGGCCCGGCGGGCCGCCCGAGGAACGGCTGGCGCGTGCCCGCACCCTGTTTGCGCGCGCCATCGAGACCCCCGGCGGACTGCGCATCCAGACCATCCATTCCTTCTGCGCTTCCCTGTTGCGCCGCTTTCCGCTGGAATCGGGCGTTTCTCCGGTCTTCGCCGAGATGGAAGAACGCGCCGCCCGAAAGCTGCGCGAGGAAATCGTCGACGAAATGTCGCTTGGACAGGATGCGCCCCTGGTTCATGCGCTTGCCCGGCGTCTTGGCGCAACCGAGATCACCGGCCTTCTCGATGAAATCGCCGGCAACCGGGCCGCCTATCCGGCCACCCCGGATGAGGCCGCGGTATTTCGCCAGTTCGATCTTCCGGCCGGGTTCGCGCAAAGCGATGTTCTGAAAACCGCCTTTTGCGGCGGGGAACAGGCGCTGCTGGACGAGCTGCGCGCCATTCTGGAAGCCAGCGGAAAACACACCGAGATCAAGGCCGCGCACCGGCTTCGGACAATCGACCCGAGCGCCCCGAAGCTTCACCATATCGACACCCTGGCCGCCGTGTTCCTGTATGGTGCCAACGTGCGCAAGAACGTCCCTTTCTCGGCCAAGCTCGATTCCTTTCCAACCAGGCCAACGCGCGAGGCGCACCCGGATCTCGTCGCCCGGCTGAAACCCTTCATGCTGCGTATCGAGGCCGCGCACGATCTGAAAACACGCATGATCTGGGCGCAGGATACCCTGGCTCTGCACCGGTTTGCCGCGCGCTTCATCGCGCTTTACGAGGCGCGCAAGGCGCAGGGCGGTCTGCTGGATTTCGACGACCTGATCGCCGGGGCGACGCGGCTCCTGTCCGATCCCGCGCTGTCGCAATGGGTGCGGTATCGCCTGGATGGCGGGCTTGATCACATTCTGGTGGACGAAGCCCAGGACACCAGCCCCCGGCAATGGCGGATCATCGACCTTCTGGCCCAGGACATCGGCACCGGCGAAGGCAGCCGAACGGACAAGCAGCGCACCATCTTCGTTGTCGGCGACGTGAAACAGTCGATCTACTCGTTTCAGGGGGCGGACCCCGGGGCGTTCAGCCGGATGCGCAACCGGTTCGCCGCGAAGCTTGCACAGGTGGATCAGCGGCTGCACCAGCTGTCGCTGGACCACTCGTTCCGGTCGTCCCCGGCGATCCTGAAAATGGTGGACGCGACCTTTCGCGACAAGAGCCACAGCGCGGTGGGCGAGCACATGCGTCACCTGCCGTTCTTCTCGGACCTTCCCGGCCGGGTCGATCACTGGCCGCTGGTGGAAAAATCCAGCGCCCCGCCCGAGCGCGCCTGGTATGATCCAACCGACATGCCGGATGCCGGCAGTCCGACGAAAATCCTGGCCGAGAAGATCGCCGAAGAGATCGAGCGCCTGGAAAAAACAGGCTCTGTTCCATGCAAAAACGGAGGTTTTCGCCCGATCGAGTT
>JALSRF010000426.1 GCA_026984895.1 Paracoccaceae bacterium | reverse complement strand
CGATCAACATCCCCTTCAACGTGCTGATCAAGCGCCTGCGCGCCGGCAGGTTCCTTTCGACGCTGTTCAACCTCAAGGTCGAAGGCCACGAGGATGTGCGCGTCATCTGCCGCTCTGTCCAGCGCGACGTGGTGAAGGACCTGCCGACCCACCTCGACCTCATGCGCCTGCACCGCAATACGCGCATTGCCCTGTTCATCCCGGTCGAATTCGTGGGCGAGGAAGACTCCCCCGGCCTCAGGCGCGGCGGCGTGCTGACAGTGGTCCGCCAGGAGGTGGAGCTTTCGGTGATCGCCGGGGACATCCCGGAAAAACTGGTGGCCGACATCTCGGGCAAGGATGTGGGCGACGTGATCCACATTTCCGAGATCGACCTGCCCGAGGGCGCGCGCACCACGGTGGACCGCGATTTCGTGATCGCAAACATCTCGGCCCCGTCGGCGCTGCGCGCGGGCGACGAAGACGAAGCCGAAGCCGGTGAAGCCGAAGCCACCGAGGACACCGAAAAAGAGCCCGGCGAAGAATAGACGGCGCGGCGCTTGCGCCACGATGCGCGTTCACGCGGGGCCTTCGGGCCCCGCCTTTCGTTTGCCTGGGCGTCGCATTGCGCATATCCTCGGGCAGGCAGGAAGGACGGCCCTCATGAAACTGTTTGTCGGTCTCGGCAACCCCGGCGCGAAATATGCGAACAACCGCCATAACGTCGGTTTCATGGCGCTTGATCGGATCGCGAGCGAACACGGGTTTTCGCCCTGGCGCTCCAGGTTCGACGGGCAGGTCGCCGAGGGCCGGCTGGGCGGCGAAAAGGTGGTGCTGCTCAAGCCCGGGACCTTCATGAACCTGTCCGGCAATGCCGTGGCCAAGGCGGTGCGGTTCTACAAGCTGGGGCCCGAGGACATCACCGTGTTTCATGACGAGATTGACCTGGCGCCGGGCAGGATCCGGGTCAAGGATGGCGGCGGGCATGCGGGCCACAACGGGCTGCGCTCGATCCACCAGCATATCGGCCCGCATTACAGCCGGGTGCGCATCGGTGTCGGCCATCCCGGCCACAAGGACCGCGTGGCGGGTTATGTCCTGCACGATTTCTCCCGCGCCGATCAGACCTGGCTGACCCCCATGCTGGAAGGCATCGGCACGGGGGCGGATGACCTGGCGCGCGGTGACAGTGCGCGTTTCCTGAATGCGGTGGCGCTGCTGGTATCGCCGCCGCGCTCATCGAAAACGGCCGGGCGACCGGCACCCGGCAAGGCCGGCGCGCGCCCCGCACCGGAACCGGAACCGGAACCGGCACCCGAACCAAACCGCTCGCCCCTGCAACGCCTTGCCGACAGGTTCAAGTGACCCTGCGCGCGGCATTGCGAAAACAGGCGGATGCCTGCGCGCAGCTTGGATCGCCCTTCATGGGCCGGCTGCTGCGGGTTCTGGCCGACCGGCTGCAAACGGGCACACCCGTTGCCGACCGGGTGCTGTCCTGGCCCGGTGACATCGGCTCCTCCGGCCAGTCGGTTCCGTTGCGCCTTGCTGGCGCGCTGCACAGGTTGGTGCTTGCCGGTCTCGACGCGCCCCTCACGGCCGCTTACCCCCCGAACATGGTCGACGACGACAGGCTGTGGGCCGCGGTTTCCAACGCGCTGGACAGCCACGCACCGCGTCTTCTCGACTGGCTGGCATCGCCGCCGCAAACCAATGAACTGCGCCGCGCGTCAGTTCTGATCGCGGCCGGTCACCGGCTGACTGCGGCCCACCAGTTGCCGATCATGCTGTCCGAACTGGGGGCCAGTGCCGGGCTGAACCTGAACTGGGACCGCTTCGCGCTGGACATCGCCGGACATCGCCTGGGCCCGCCAGATGCGCGTGTTCGCCTTTCGCCGAACTGGACCGGCCAGTTGCCAGAACGCTCGCGCCCCGAAGTGGTCGACAAACGCGGCGTGGACTTGCGGCCCGTGGACCTGGAGAACGAACACGACAGGTTGCGCCTGCTGTCTTACCTGTGGCCCGATCAGCCCGACCGGATGGCCCTGACCGAAAACGCCATTTCCCTGCCGCGGCCGCCGGTTGACCGGGCCGACGCCATCGATTGGCTGGAAACACGCCTGACGCAGCAGCCCGAAGGCACGCTGCACCTCGTCTACCATACGATTGCATGGCAGTATTTCCCGAAAGAGGCGCAGCAGCGCGGAACGGCGCTACTGGCCGAAGCCGGGCAGAAAGCCACCGAAACGCGCCCGTTGGCGCACCTGTCAATGGAAGCCGATGGCGACGGCCCCGGCGCCGGCCTGACGCTCACCACCTGGCCGGGTGGTGCGCAACTGCCCCTTGGGCGCGCCGATTTTCATGGCCGCTGGGTGGACTGGCACGCGCCGCCCCGGTTCGGCTGAACGCCCGGCGACCACCGCACGAAGGCTTCGAGACCACGCCACGGCGCCGGAACGGTTGCCAGGCCGCGCAACCCATGGTTTGGTCGCGTCACGGCACGTCGCGTCGCGTCACGGAACGTCGCGCAGGGCCGGCGCGCTGCTGCACTAACGCCCGGCAAGGATGAATTCATGTGGATATATCTGCTTGCGATCCCGGCGGCGCTCGCCTTTTGGAAACGCAGGGAAATCGCCCGGCTGATCGCGGTGAACAGCCTGTTTTCCGAACGCCGGATCGTGCGCAACTTTTCCTCGATGGGCAAATCCTTTGCCACCGTTGCGATGACTCGTGGAGACGGGCCGGTCAGCCCCCTGCCCGAAGGCCCGGCAATGGAACTGACGCCGCAGATGCGCGCCTGGATCGAACAGCGGCGCGTCACCTCCGTGCTGGTCCTGAAGGACGGCCGGCGCGTGCACGAAAGCTATCACCTTGGCACCAGCGCGCAGGATCTGCGCATATCCTGGTCGGTTGCCAAGAGTTTCCTGTCAGCCCTTTTCGGCATTCTCGTGCACGAAGGCGCCATTGGCCGCATTGACGAACCGGTGGTGAAATACGTCCCCGAGCTGGCCGGCTCCGCCTACGACGGGGCACGCATTGTCGATGTCCTTCGGATGTCCAGCGGCGTGGCCTTCAACGAGGACTACATGGATTTCCACTCGGACATCAACCGGATGGGACGGGTTCTTGCCCTCGGCGGCTCGATGGACCGCTTTGCCCGGCGGCAGCGCAGGCGGCGCGACGAACCGGGCCGCTCATGGCTTTATGTCTCGATCGACACCCATGTCATCGGCATGGTCCTGCGACGGGCCACCGGGCGCGCCATCGAGAGCCTTATGGAAGAAAAGCTGCTGCACCCGCTCGGCCTTGAGGCCGCGCCCTGCTACATCGCCGACGGGCACGGCGTTGCCTTCGTGCTGGGCGGGCTGAACATGCGCACGCGCGACTATGCCCGCTTCGGACAGATGTTCCTGCAACGCGGGCGCTGGCAGGGGCGCCAGATTGTGCCCGAAAGCTGGGTTGTCGCATCGACCCGACCCTCGGCGAACACGGCGCCGGGCGAAACCCGCTATGGCTACCAGTGGTGGATACCCCCCGATGGCGACACGCGCGAATACTTTGCGCGCGGAATCTACGGCCAGCATATCTATGTGAATGAGCCCTGCAATGTCGTCATTGCCACAAATGCCGCCGACCGGCGGTTTCGCGAAGACGGGGTCGAAGCGCAGAATATCGCCACGTTTCGCCTGATCTCGCAGACCGCCGCGGCGCTCTGAGCCCCCTATTTCCCGGCAACCGTGACCCGCGCGCCAAACCCGGCGGGTGCGGGCCGTTTGGCCGGCGGAACCAGCGCATCGCTCATCAACTCGTCAATGAACAGGCTGAGCAGCTGTGCCCGCCCCGAGACGCCGGACTTGCGGTAGATGGCATTGGTCTGCGCCTTTACCGTGCCCTCGCTGGTAGAGCGCAGCCCGGCGATTTCCCGGGTTGACAGCCCCTTCACCAGGAACAGCGCCACGTCGCGTTCCGACGGCGTCAGCGCCCATTCCGAGAAGCGTTCCTCCAGCAGTTCCATGAACGCACCCGATGCCGCGCGCAGCTGTCCTTCGACCACCCGCTGACGGGCAAGCGCGCGATGCAGTGCCAGCGCCCCCAGCACCATGCCCAGGACCAGCCCGATGGCGGCACCGATTTCGATCATCTCCCGGTATTCCCAGGAAATCGGCGTGGTGCGAAAGCCGATCATGCTGGAAAAGATGTCGGAGACGAAAAAGAAGGTCGAAGCAACCTGGATCAGGACAACCAGGAAAATCGCTATTGTTCTTGTCAAGACGAAACTCCAGCTGAAGGCGCGCGCGCAGCCATGTCCCGGCACGATGGGGGCTCAACCATCGCCACCACCGTGATCATCCTTGCCATGTCCGTCACCCGAACCGTGCTCGGAACCGCTTTCGCCACCGTCGTCGCCGGAGCCGTGGCCGGCGTTTCCGCCACCGCTGCCAGCGCCGCCATTGCCGCCGCCGCTGCCGCCGCTGCCGCCATTGCCGCCATTGCCGCCGCCGCTGCCGCCCGAGGACCCGTCACCCGATGAGCCGGAGGGCTCTGCCACGAGAAGATCGGCGCTGCCGTCACCACCGTCGCGCCGCACCCAGAAATCGCGCAGGATCTCGCCGGTGCGCGGATTGACGATGATTTCGCGCCGGTAGGTCGGGCTGAGCGCCACGATGCGCAGCCGGCGCAGCCATGTGTAACCGGTTTCGAACTCCGTATAGCCCTGGGCCTTCAACTCCTTGATGAAGAAGTCCTCGACGGTGCCGGCGGCCGCCGGCAGCGGGGTCAGGGCCATGGCGGCGCCAATGGCAAGAAAGGCGCGCCGGTTCAGTTTTTTGCGGTCGCGGGTTCCCCCGCGACCGCCCTGAGGAGTTTGTTCCATTTCCCCCCCTTTCAAGGGTTCAGTGAGTGGCCTCAGTATTCGTCGTGCGCTACGGCGCTAGCCATCGTCGGAATGGCCGCTGTCGTGGCCGCCATCGGATTCATGGGAGTCATGGCTGTCGTGACCGCCATCGCTTCCGTGCGTGTCGCTGCGGCGATCATGCCCCGACGAGTCGTCGCCCAGGCCGCCCAGATCGTTGCTGCTGTCATTGCTGCCAAGATCGTGATCATTGAAGCTGCCTCCGCTTACATTGGTAATGTCGACACCGGGCGCGGCGCTTTCGCCCGGACGCAGCGGGCGGGTGAAATCCATGGTGATCTTGCCGGTTGCGCGGTCGACCAGGAACGAGCGCTTCATCCCGTCGCGCACCGCCTCGACCTTCATCGTGTCCGGTCCGATCTGGATTTCCACATGGCTGTAGCCTTGCGACTGAAGCTGTGAAACGACGCTGTCGGCCTGCGACTGCCCGAAGGCCATCGACGCCGCGAAAATGGCCGCCGCCGTGGTTGCAAGAAATCGTTTGTTCATCGTGAGTGCCTTTCATCTGCTGCCCCGCCGCCAGGTGCGCCGGGTTGAAGACAACTCAGCCCGAAAACCGGGCCAGTTCCATTGGTCTGCCGTTTAAAATCGGCCGCGTAAACCCTGGATCAAGGCGCATAAACCAGAGTTTATGCCCGTTTTCGACTATTCTTGCAAATTTCTGGAAATTCCGGCGGCGTTTTCCGAAGGCCGTCCGGTCTGCGCCTGTTCCGCGAACAACCCGTCGGTCTGCGCGCGTCGGATCGATGGGGCCTGACCCTAGGTCCCGGTATCGATATCCACACCCAGGTGACGGGCAACGGTGAAGATGTCCTTGTCGCCGCGCCCGCACATGTTCATGCAGATCAGGTGCGTCTGCGGCAACGTCGGGGCGATCTTCATCACATGAGCCAGGGCGTGGCTGGGTTCGAGCGCGGGGATGATCCCCTCTTTCTCGCAACAAAGTTGAAAGGCCCCAAGCGCCTCGGTGTCGGTAACCGCCACATATTCGGCACGCCCGGTCTCGTGCAGCCAGGCATGTTCCGGCCCGATGCCGGGATAATCAAGCCCGGCCGAGATCGAGAAACCTTCCCTGATCTGCCCGTCGTCGTCCTGCAGCAGATAGGTCTTGTTGCCGTGCAGAACGCCCGGGCGCCCGCCGGTAAGCGATGCGCAATGTTCGAACCTGTCGTTCACGCCCTTGCCGCCGGCCTCGACCCCGATGATTCGCACGCTTTCGTCGTCGAGAAACGGATGGAACAGCCCCATGGCGTTGGAGCCGCCGCCGATGGCTGCAATGACGGTGTCGGGCAGGCGGCCCTCGGCCTCGTGCATCTGCGCCTTCGCCTCCTTGCCGATGATCGACTGGAAATCGCGCACCATCGCCGGATAGGGGTGCGGGCCGGCCACGGTGCCGATGCAGTAGAAGGTGTCGCGCACATTGGTCACCCAGTCGCGCAGCGCGTCGTTCATCGCGTCCTTGAGCGTGCCACGGCCCGAGGTCACGGGCACCACTTCGGCCCCCAGCAGACGCATGCGAAACACGTTCGGCGACTGGCGCTCCACATCGTGGGCCCCCATGTAGACGACGCATTTCAGGCCGAACTTGGCGCAGACGGTTGCGGTGGCCACCCCGTGCTGGCCGGCGCCGGTTTCGGCAATGATCCGGGTGCGGCCCATGCGGCGCGCCAGCAGGATCTGCCCCAGCACGTTGTTGATCTTGTGCGCGCCCGTGTGGTTCAGTTCGTCGCGCTTGAGGTAGATCTTCGCGCCGCCCAGATGCGCGGTCAGCCGTTCGGCGAAATAAAGCGGGCTCGGGCGGCCGACGTAGTGCTTCCAGAGGTCGTCCATCTCGGCCCAGAACGAAGGATCGGTCTTTGCCTTTTCGTATTGCTCTTCGAGTTCGAGGATCAGCGGCATCAGGGTTTCACTGACGAACCGCCCGCCGAATTCGCCGAACCGCCCCTTTTCGTCGGGCCCGTTCATGAAGCTGTTGAAAAGATCGTTCATGACCTGCGCCTTTCCCGGATTCCCCCTGTCCTAGAATGCGCAGCGTTGAAGGGCAAGCGGCAAGGCGTTTCAAAACGCCGAGCCACGCAGGTTGCAAGCCGCGCGAAAAGGGCTGTCCAGAGCCCCTGCGCCGAGGCGAACCACCGGTTCGCGGCAGCAGGGTGCAACGAAATGCGGGGCCACTTTCGAAGACCTGAAATCGGCGCCGCGCCACGGCTTCCAGGAAGGGTCGCAGCCGACCAGGCGCTGCATGCCCCAGACCCGGCCCCTGAGCACGCCGCCTTTCACCACCTTGCGCGAACCGGACGTCCGCAGCAGCCCCGTTTCCGGGGGCCGGTGATCGGGAAGCTTCGCCATACCGGCAACCTTCGGCACTGGCGGCAAACACGCGGCAAACACCGGATCAGGCGCGTGCCGCGTGCACGAACGCCCGGATCAGGGCCGCATCCTTCACCCCCGGCGCGTTTTCCACGCCCGAAGAGACGTCCACCTGCCGCGCCCCGGTCAGCCGGATCGCATCGGCAACGTTGCCCGGCGTCAGCCCGCCGGCCAGCATCCAGGGCACCGGCCAGCGCCGTCCGGCGATCAGCCGCCAGTCGAAGGCAACCCCGTTTCCGCCCGGCAGCACCGCACCGGCCGGGGCCTTTGCATCCACCAGCAACTGGTCCGCGACCCGCCCGTATTCCAGCAGCCGCGGCAGGTCGGATTCTTCGCGGACGCCGACGGCCTTCATCACCGGCAGGCCGTAACGCGCGCGCACGGCTTCCACCCGTTCGGGTGTCTCCTGTCCATGCAACTGCAGCATGTCTATGCCGACCCTGCCCACGATATCGTCGAGCGTGTCGTCATCGGCATCCACGCTGAGCGCAACCCGGGCGATACCCGCAGGAACGGTCGCCGCCAGGCAAGCCGCCTGATCAGGGGTTATGCAGCGCGGGGATCTCGGAAAGAAATTGAACCCGAGATAAGCCGCGCCGGCCCCGAGCGCGCAGGAGACGTCCTCCTGGCGCGTTACCCCGCATATCTTGACCCGGATGCCGTTCATGGTGGCCTTTTAGATCAGGCTGAAACGAAACGCCATGCCACCGCCCCCGGCTCTGCCCCGTGGCGCGCAGGCGCCCGGCAATGCGGCCCTTTTTTCGGGGCGGTGCGATCGGCGCCGGGCACGACAGG
>JALSRF010000425.1 GCA_026984895.1 Paracoccaceae bacterium | reverse complement strand
AAGTCTACGAGAACGTGCGCGGCGAGGACATGTTCATCATCCAGCCCACCTCGAACCCGGCAAATGACAACCTGATGGAGCTTCTGATCGTCGCCGATGCGCTGCGCCGTTCCTCGGCCCGTTCGATCACCGCCGTGGTGCCCTATTTCGGCTACGCCCGGCAGGACCGGCGCACCAAGGCGCGCACGCCGATCTCGGCAAAGCTGGTGGCCAACCTGATCACCGAAGCCGGCATCGACCGGGTGCTGACCATGGACCTGCACGCGGCGCAGATCCAGGGTTTTTTCGACATTCCGGTGGACAACCTCTATGCCTCGCCGGTGTTCGCCCTGGACATCGAGCACCATTTCAAGGGCGCCAAGAAAGACCTGATGATCATTTCGCCCGACGTGGGCGGAGTGGCGCGGGCGCGCGAACTCGCCAAGCGGATCAACTGCCCGCTGGCCATCGTCGACAAGCGCCGCGAAAAGCCCGGCGAAGTGGCCGAGATGACGGTGATCGGCGATGTCACCGACAAGACCTGCGTCATCGTCGATGACATCGTGGACAGCGCCGGCACCCTGTGCAAGGCCGCCGAGGTGCTGACCAGGAACGGCGCCAGAGAGGTGCACTCCTATATCACCCACGGCGTGATGTCGGGCCCTGCTGTCGAGCGGGTGGAAAACTCGGTCATGAAAAGCCTGGTGATCACCGACACGATCCGCCCGAGCGAAGCGGTCAGGGGATCGGCGCGCATCCGCGTCGTGCCCGTGGCGCCGCTTCTGGCGCAGGCCCTGCTGAACATTTCGCGCGGCACCAGCGTTTCCTCGCTGTTCGACCACGAAATGCTGATCCCGATCTACGACGGGCTGTATTCACACGGCTGAGGCAGACGCGGCGCCGGACCCGTTGATCCCGTTGATCCCGTTGTCCCGCTTGCCGCCGTTGTTCCCCTTGCCGCCGCGCGCCCTTGCCCCCTTGCCGCCGCGCCCCTGCCGGCCCCCTTCGCCCGGCTCAGTCCACTTCCCAGCGCTCTTCATCGGGCAGTTCGCCAATGGCGGTCCAGTCCGCGCGCACCCGCGCCACGCGCGTATCCGCCCAGGTCTGAAACAGGATGACGAACCCGGTTGCGCTGATCTCCACCGCGCAAATGTCGGCCCGCGGGTTGGTCTTCTGGTCCAGATCCCACATCGACATGGCGACCTGCACCGCCGGGGCCGATGCAAAGGGCTCGGAAAAACGCACCGCGACACGCTTTTCGCGCGTGCCCTCGCCCGTCCACATCGCACCGCCATCCTCGAAATCTGAAAACAGCACCTGCGATCCCTGGTCGATGCCGATGGTCCCGGATTTCAGACGTTTCATGCCCTTCTCCCCATCCGAAATGCGAAAAAGGCCCCGCATCCCTGCAGGGCCTTCGTGTTCTCGTGTCGCAAACCATGCGCCCCATGCGCCGGCCGGATGATCAGGCCCAGCTTTCGATCGTGGCGGCAATGTCGGCCAGGGCCTTGGCGGTCAGGTCCTTGTGCTCGTCCGGCGCGGCTTCGTGCTTTTCGCGCGCCCGGGCGTGCAGCTCGTCCAGCATTTCGCGCGTCACCTCATCGCGGGGCACCGCGTGCTCGGCCAGAACCGAGGCGCTGGTCTGCGTGATCTCGGCAAACCCGCCGGTGACCAGGTATTCCACCGCGCCCTCGGCGCTCGTTGCGCGCAGGAAGCCCGGGCGAAGCGTCGTGATCGTGG
>JALSRF010000424.1 GCA_026984895.1 Paracoccaceae bacterium | reverse complement strand
TGCCGGAATTATTGCCGCAGGCACAGGCACTGGACGCGGGCGTGGAAAGTCTTATATAAAAGCTCGGAAATAGGAGGGCCGCAATGAACGCCGATCCAAACCCTGTCGAGGGCGAGCCGCTGATCCGCCCATCAAGCACGCATCACCCGCTCTATGTGGATGTCGTGGTTGCCTGCCGTTCGGTATATGATCCCGAGATTCCCGTGAACATCTACGATCTCGGGCTGATCTACACCATCGACATCAACGACGAAAACGAAGTGCGCATCACCATGTCGCTGACCGCGCCGGGCTGTCCGGTTGCCGGCGAGATGCCGGGCTGGGTGGCCGATGCGGTTTCGTCGGTGCCCGGGGTCAAGCAGGTCGATGTGGACCTGGTGTTCGAACCGCCCTGGGGGATGGAGATGATGTCGGACGAAGCGCGCCTCGAACTCGGGTTCATGTGATGTTCGCCCCCCCCGGAAAACAGGCGGTGACCCTGACGCCGGCGGCCGCGGCCCGGATTGCCGAGCTGATGGCCCGCGACGGCTGTGCGGGGCTGCGCATCGGCGTGAAGAAGGGCGGCTGCGCGGGCATGGAATACACCATGGACTACGTCGAACAGGTCGATCCCCTGGACGAGGTGGTGGAACAGGACGGCGCGCGGGTGATGATTGCGCCGATGGCCCAGATGTTCCTGTTCGGCACCGAGATCGACCATGAAACCTCGCTTCTGGAAAGCGGGTTCAAGTTCCGCAACCCGAATGTGGTCGAATCCTGCGGATGCGGCGAATCGATCAAGTTCGCCCAGTCCGAAGCCGGGATGCCCGCCCCGGAAGAGCCCGCCCCGGAACAGCCCGCCTCCGCCCCCGCAGCCTCGGCCCCGCGGGAATGAGCGTTTCGGAGGGCGACATCGCCCATGCGCTGGAACTTCTTTCGTCGCTTGACGGGCTGAGCGCGCGGCGCATGATGGGGGGCTGCTCGATCTATTGCGCGGGCCGTATCTTTGCCATGCTGGACCGGGAAGGGGTGCTGTATCTCAAGGCGGCGGGCGATTTCGCGCAGACCCTGCAGGCGGCCGGCGCCCGCCAGTTCGGTGCCGGAACCTCGCACAGGATGGGCTACTGGACCATGCCCGAAGCGGGGCTGGATGACCCCGAGGTTGCCGGCAACTGGGCATCGGCGGCGCTGGAAAACCTTTGAAGCGCGACCAAAAATACCATTGGGGAAGGGGCGCCGGCACGCTAGAAGATCAGCGACGCACGATCAGGACCACACCCGGAGAGACCGCATGACCAAGCGCAGGAAACTTGCCGCCGGCAACTGGAAAATGAACGGGCTGGGCGCCGATCTCGACCAGATCGCCCGGCTTGACGCCGCGCATCCGGCGCCGGGTTGCGAGGTGCTGATCTGCCCGCCGGCCACGCTTCTGGAACGCATGTCGGCCGCCGCCCGGGGCACCGCCATCATGACCGGCGCGCAGGATTGCCACCCGGCGGCCTCGGGGGCGCATACGGGCGACCTGTCGGTGGCGATGATCGCCGATGCCGGGGCCAGCCACGTGATCGTCGGGCATTCCGAGCGGCGCGCCGATCATGGCGAAACCAGCGCCGATGTGCGCGCCAAGGCCGAAGCGGTCATGGCCGGGGGGCTGGTTGCGTTGATCTGCATCGGCGAAACGCTGGACGAACGAGAGGCCGGCCGCACGCTCGAGGTGATCGGAACGCAACTGCGCGACTCCACCCCCGACGGGGCGGGGGCCGACACGCTTGTGGTTGCCTATGAACCGGTCTGGGCAATCGGCACGGGCCGCATTCCGACGCTGGAACAGATCGCCGAGGTGCACGGCTTCATCCGGGCCGAACTCGGCGCGCGCTTCGGGGGCGAAACGGGCGCGGGCGTGCGCATCCTTTACGGCGGCTCGGTCAAGCCCGGCAATGCGGCCGAGATTTTCGGCGTTGACAACGTGGACGGCGCGCTTGTTGGCGGGGCATCTCTGAAGGCGGAAGACTTTGCGCCGATCATCGCGGCGTTGCAGGAAAGTTGAGGGGAGAATCGGCCATGTCACAGTGCAACCTGTCCGAACGGTCCTGTGTTCCCTGCGAGGGGGGCGTGCCGCCGATCCCGGCCGAGGAGGCGCGCGCGATGATGGGGGCGTTGCACCCCGACTGGCAGCTGAACGAGACGGCAAGCGAGATCCGGCGCAAGATGGTGTTCAAGGGCTTCGCCGCGCCGCTCAGTCATGCCAATCTCGCCGCCTGGCTGGCCGAGCGCGAGGGGCACCACCCGGACATCAATTTCGGGTGGGGCTATGTCGAACTGGTCTTTACCACCCATGCCATCGGCGGGCTCAGCGAAAACGACTTCATCTGCGCCGCCAAGTGGGACCGGCTGCTGGCATCGGAGTGATCCGGTCGCATCGCGGCCGCGGGACCGGGCTCTTGCAGCAGCGCTGGCGGGCGGTTTCGAAAACGCTTGCCCGCCGGTTGCCGACTGATCTATCAGCCGGGCCATGAACGGATTTTCCTTCGAACTCGCCGCCACCGACGGCAAGGCGCGCACCGGCGTGATCACCACCGCGCGCGGGCGCATCCGCACGCCGGCCTTCATGCCGGTGGGTACGGCTGCCACGGTCAAGGCCATGCGGCCCGAAAGCGTCCGCGAGACCGGCGCGGACATCGTCCTGGGCAACACCTACCACCTGATGCTGCGCCCCGGCGCCGAGCGCATCGCGCGCCTTGGCGGGCTGCATCGCTTCATGAACTGGCCCCACCCCATCCTGACGGATTCGGGCGGCTTCCAAGTGATGAGCCTTGCCGGGTTGCGCAAGCTGGACGAAGAGGGCGTGCGCTTCCGGTCGCATATCGATGGCTCCGAACACATGCTCAGCCCCGAACGCTCGATGGAAATCCAGCGCCTTCTGGGCAGCGACATCGTGATGGCCTTTGACGAATGCCCGGCGCTGCCCGCCAGCGAACAGCGCGTGGCCGAAAGCATGCGCCTGTCGATGCGCTGGGCCGAACGGTCGCGCGCGGCCTTCGGCGAACGGCCGGGGCATGCGCTGTTCGGCATCCAGCAGGGCGGCGTCAGCCTGGATCTGCGCGCCGAAAGCGCGGCGGCGCTGCGCCGGATCGGTTTCGATGGCTACGCCATCGGCGGGCTGGCCGTGGGCGAAGGGCAGCGGGCCATGTTCGGCGTGCTCGATCATGCCCCCGACATGCTGCCCGCCGACAAGCCGCGCTACCTGATGGGCGTGGGCAAGCCCGACGATATCGTGGGCGCGGTGAAACGCGGGGTGGACATGATGGACTGCGTGCTGCCCTCGCGCTCGGGGCGCACCGGTCAGGCCTTCACCCGTCGCGGGGTGGTGAACATCAAGAACGCGCGCCACGCCGACGACCCGCGACCGCTGGACGAATCCTGCCGCTGCCCGGCCTGCCGCAGCTACAGCCGCGCCTACCTGCACCACGTGTTCAAGGCGCAGGAGATCATCCAGTCGATGCTGCTGACCTGGCATAACCTGCAGTATTACCAGGACCTGATGGCAGAAATGCGCGCCGCCATTGCCGCGGGGGCCTTTGCCGCCTTCGAGCGCCGCTTCGAATCGCTGCGCGCCGCGGGCGATATCGAGCCCCTGTAGCTGCCCGTGCCCGGACGACGCGCCCAGCGGTGGCGCCGCCACCGCCGCTGCCTCCTCGGCCGCCCCCGCCGGCACTGCCCCCGCCGGCACCGCCGCCACCGCCCCGACCTTTCCGCCGCCGTCTCCGCCACCACCGGCGCGCCCGCCACGGCGCGCCGCCGCCCGTCGAAGACCGGCGAATTGCCGCGATTGCACGCCAGTGCCTTGTGCTTGCCATTTTCCCGGACCAGAATGGCGCAAGGAGCGCATGCAAATGGTTGAAACGAGACAGACGCACCACCAGATACAGAGGCAACAACCGGAGAAAGCCGAAAGGACTGCCGCCAGAACCGGGGCCGGGCTTTCTTGCTAACCGAGGATACCGAATGACCGAGCAACAAGCTGTCCAGACATACCCTCTCCTTCCGCTGCGCGATATCGTGGTCTTTCCCCACATGATCGTGCCGCTTTTCGTCGGCCGCGAAAAGTCGGTGCGCGCGCTGGAAGAGGTGATGCAGGACGACAAGCAGATTCTGCTGTCCAGCCAGATCGACCCCACCGTGGACGAGCCGACGACCGACGGCATCTACAAGGTGGGCGTTCTGGCCAATGTGCTGCAGTTGCTGAAGCTGCCCGACGGCACCGTCAAGGTGCTGGTGGAGGGGCGCGCGCGGGTGCGCATCACCGGCTTTCTCGATAACGAGGAATTCTTCGAGGCCCAGGCCGGCGAGCTTGAGGAAACGGCCGGCAACTCGGCGACGCTGGAGGCCCTGGTGCGCACCGCGAGCGAGGAATTCGAACGCTACGCCCGGATCAAGAAGAACATCCCCGAAGAGGCGCTTGGCGCCGTGGCCGAGGCCCGCGAGCCGGCAAAACTGGCCGATCTGATCGCCGGGCATCTTGGCGTGGAAGTGGAACAGAAGCAGGAGCTTCTGGAAACGCTTTCGGTGGAGGAACGCCTGGAAAAGGTCTACGGGCTGATGCAGGGCGAAATGTCGGTGCTCAAGGTCGAAAAGAAGATCAAGACCCGCGTGAAAAGCCAGATGGAGCGCACCCAGAGGGAATACTATCTGAACGAGCAGATGAAGGCCATTCAGAAAGAGCTGGGCGACGGCGACGAGGGCCAGAACGAGATTGCCGAACTGGAAGAGCGCATCCAGGCAACCCGGCTGTCCAGGGAGGCCCGCGAAAAGGCCGAGGGCGAGCTGCGCAAGCTGAAATCCATGTCGCCGATGTCGGCCGAGGCCACGGTTGTGCGCAACTATCTGGACTGGATGCTGGCAATCCCCTGGGGCGTGAAGACGCGCGTCAAGAAGGACCTGAACCGCGCGCAGACGATCCTCGACGAGGATCACTACGGGCTGGAAAAGGTCAAGGAACGCATCATCGAATACCTGGCGGTGCAGCAGCGCTCGAAAAAGCTGAAAGGGCCGATCATGTGCCTTGTCGGTCCGCCGGGCGTGGGCAAGACGTCGCTTGGAAAATCGGTGGCGCGCGCCACCGGGCGCGAATTCATCCGCATTTCGCTTGGCGGGGTGCGCGACGAAAGCGAAATTCGCGGCCACAGGCGCACCTATATCGGCTCGATGCCGGGCAAGATCATCCAGGCGCTGAAAAAGGCGAAAACCACCAACCCGCTGATCCTGCTGGACGAGATCGACAAGATGGGGCGCGACTTCCGCGGCGACCCGGCCAGCGCGATGCTGGAAGTGCTTGACCCGGAGCAGAACTCCACCTTCGTCGATCACTACCTGGAAGTGGAATACGACCTGTCGAACGTGATGTTCCTGACCACGGCCAACACCTACAACATGCCGGGGCCGTTGCTGGACCGCATGGAGGTGCTGCCGCTGGCGGGCTACACCGAGGACGAAAAGCGCGAGATCGCCATTCAGCACCTGATCCCCAAGCAGATCGGGAACCACGGTCTGAAAAAGGGCGAGTTCCGCATCGAAGCCGAGGCCCTGCGCGACATCATCCGCTACTACACCCGCGAGGCCGGGGTGCGGAACCTAGAGCGCGAGATCGCCAAGCTGGCCCGCAAGGCGGTGACCAGACTGGTCCGTAACGAGGTTGAAGAAGTCGTCGTAACCCCCGACGTTCTGGAGGATTTCCTGGGCGTGAGGAAGTTCCGTTACGGCCTGGCCGAGGAACGGGATCAGGTCGGCGTCGTCACCGGCCTGGCCTGGACCAGCGTCGGCGGGGACCTGCTGTCGATCGAGGCGCTGCGCCTGCCGGGCAAGGGGCGGATGAAGACTACCGGCAAGCTGGGCGACGTGATGAAGGAAAGCATCGACGCGGCGTCAAGCTATGTGCGCTCGATCGCGCCCGAGATCGGCGTCAAGCCGCCGCGCTTCGAAACCATGGACATCCACGTTCACGTGCCCGAAGGCGCCACCCCCAAGGATGGGCCAAGCGCCGGCGTGGCCATGGTGACTTCGATCGTGTCGGTGCTGACCCGCATTCCGGTGCGCAAGGATATCGCCATGACCGGCGAAGTGACCCTGCGCGGCAACGTGCTGGCGATCGGCGGGCTGAAGGAAAAGCTTCTGGCGGCGCTGCGCGGCGGGATCAAGACGGTTCTTATCCCCCAGGAAAACGAAAAGGACCTGGCCGAAATCCCCGACAACGTGAAGGACGGGCTGAAGATCATCCCGGTCTCGCATGTGCGCGACGTCCTCAAGGAAGCGCTGGTGCGTGCGCCCGAGCCGGTCGAATGGGACGAAGAGGCCGAAGAGGCCGCGCGTGCCAAGGCCCTGCTGGAAACCCGCGACAGCGACGGCGCGCGCGCCCACTGAACCGGCGCGCCGGTCCCCACCGCACTGCGCAAGAGGGCCTGGCGCTGCGGGCCCTTTTCACGGGCGCCGGCCCTGTCGTGGGCACCGGGAATGGCGGGAACGGCGGTATCGGCAGCATCGGCAGCATCGGCGGCATCCAGGGCCGGGCGCGGGGCTGCACCGGGAACGGCGGCGGGAACGGCGGCGGGAACGGCGGCGGGAACGGGGGCGGCGCTCCCGGCTTCGGCGCGGTCCCCGACATCCTCGCCGATGCCCCCGATGGTCCCCGACAACGCGCGAAAGCGCGGCATGGCACCCCGGCCGGCCGACGGTGCCCGACGCTGGAAGAATCCCTGCCGGCGTGATATGCGTTGCGACATAGGGTGGATCGGGGGGGACGACATGGCGACAGCCAGACGCAGGACTTCGGCGAAGAGCACCGGCACAAAGGCGCCGGCCAGGGCGGCACGGCCGGCGGCGAAATCCGCCGCGGCATCGCCACCGGCTGCCGGGCGCAGGGCCGCCGGCGCGCGAAGCGGCGCCGAAACCGGCGCGGGAACCGGCACCGACAGCGCCCGCGAAGATCGCGCCCGCGAAACCGCCCCGCCGGCGCTGATCCGGCGCAAGGAATTCGTCGAACGGGTGGCGGCCTCGACCGGGCTGAAACGCGGCGTGGTTCGCGCGGCGCTTGACGGGATCCTTGACGAAATGGGCAAGGCGCTGGTCGCGGGCGAGGGGCTGAACCTGCCGCCGCTGGGCAAGATCACCGTGAACCGGGCCAGGAAGGTGAAGGGGCGCGACGTGCTGGTTTGCAAGCTGCGGCGCAAGATGGCCGGAAAAACCATCGAACAGGCGCTTGAACCGGCGGGCAAGTAGCGCTAGATACCCCGCCAGCGGGTGATTAGCTCAGTGGTAGAGCGCTTCGTTCACATCGAAGATGTCAGGAGTTCGAATCTCTTATCACCCACCAGTTTTGCGGGCGCGCCAGCACGGCGCGCCATTCTGGTTTCTGGAGTGAACATGAACGCCACAACGCCCGAGATTTTCATCCTGCGCCACGGCCAGACCGAATGGAATCGCGAAAAGCGCGCCCAGGGCCAGATGGATTCGCCGCTGACCGATCTGGGCCGAGAACAGGCGCGGGCTCAGAACAGGCTGCTGAAATCTGCAGCGCTGCCGCCAGATACCACGTATTATTGCAGCCCGCTTGGGCGCACCCGCCAAACGGCAGAACTGGCCCTTGCCGGTCTGGCCGATGATGTGATCCTTGACGCGCGTCTGATGGAAGTGTCGGTCGGCGAATTCGAGGGGCAGTTGCTGGCCGACTGCGCCGCGCGGTGGCCGGCGGTGTTTGATACGGGAATGTGGGGCGAATGGTGCTTTCTTGCGCCCGGTGGCGAGGGGTTCCATGCCTTTTCCCAGCGCTTGCAGTCGTGGCTTGACGAATTGGCCACGCCGGCCGTCATTGTGGGCCATGGCATGGTGTCGCTGATCTTGCGTGGGCTGGTTCTGGGGCTGGACATGGAGGCCAGCCTGGCGCTGCCGGGCGGGCAGGGCGTGGTCTATCACGTGAAAGATGGCGTGCACCGCCGACTTGGTGCTTGAACTGTCGCGAGGCTCCGGTTACCACGCGCCGGTCGGGTGATTAGCTCAGTTGGTAGAGCGCTTCGTTTACACCGAAGATGTCGGGAGTTCGAGTCTCTCATCACCCACCATTTTCGCCCGCGTCCTTTCC
>JALSRF010000423.1 GCA_026984895.1 Paracoccaceae bacterium | reverse complement strand
CGGGGCCGAAGATCGACCAGCCGGGTCCGCTGACCGGGCCGAAGATCGACCAGTCGCCGATGTCCTTCTTGCCGTCGTGGTTGATGTCCCAGCCGGACCCGTTGACCGGGCCGAAGATCGACCAGCCGGACCCGCTGACGGGGCCGAAGATGCTTGCCTCGGCCGTGCCGGCAACCGTTGCTGCTGCAATGGCGGCCAAGAGCAGTTTCCCCATCTTCTTTTTCAACATTGTCATATCCTTAACCTGTTTTTCCTGTTCGTTCGGAATGGTCCGGCATCGCGGCATTGCGAGGCCCGAACCCCGTTTGCACGGGCATTCCGATGTGGCCATGAATGGTTTACGAAAAATGACCAGGAAATGGCCACAAAGTGGCAGGGATCCGGTTTTGGAGCGGGTGACGCCGCTTTGGTGCGACTGACGCGCCGCACCCTTTACTCAGGCAAAGGAATCAATCTCGCGGTCAGCCTTGCGGGCAGGCGCGGACCTGCGTTCGAGTATCCGGCGCAGCTCTCCCACCTTCTTGCGGCTGACCGGGAATTCCTTGCGTTCCGCGTCTCTCAGTCTCGGGTTGCCTTCGCGGAAAACCAGCTCGTCCATGTCGGCGGTGCGCATCCAGATGGACCGGTGGATGCGCAGCCCGTTGCCGGCGGGCAACAGGCTTTCGGCCTCGGTGAGGCTCATCCGCAACAGCGTTTCGCCGGTTTCGGTAATGACGCGGACATACTGGTTTTGCGCTTCGATACGGCGCACCGGGGCGCGGCTTTCCGGCGGCAGCATCATTTCGAGGCGGCTCTGAGGCAGGCGCTGCGGCCTCCAGATGGGCAGCAGGTCGGGGTGTTTCGAAAGCCGCCTTCGCAGGTGCTCTTCGAAATGATAGGCCACCAGTACCACCGAAATGACGATCATGACGGTTGTCGTCAGCCAGTAGAAAAGTGCCTGCGTGCCACTGGACTCGGGAAAGATAGCCAGAAAGACGATGGTTTCGATACCGGCCAAGGCCGAATAGAAAAGGACGTTCGCCCAGGCGAACGGGATGTTGCGCACCAGCGCCGCGCGTATGATGACAGGCAGACCGACATAGCCCGTCAGGCAGTAGAAGAACATGCCCGCCGCGTTATAGACGGCGCGCAAGGGCAACGACATGACCTCGACCCGGTCACCGGGCACAAAGACGGTGGTGAAAACCCACAGGGCACCGATAAAACCCAGGCAGATCCGGTTCAGGTAGATATCGCCAACAAGCCGCCGGATGTCCTGTCTGGATACAACGGTATCGCGCAGCGTTGTTGCCAGCCCGCCCTTCATGCCTGGAACCTCTCCTTTTTGAGGAAGTTTTTCACCAACAGGTGTTTCAGATCAAGAGGGGTTGTGGAAAACCATTCCTCGTCATGGGGTGTCGTGCTCTGTGCCGCATGGGGTTGCCAATGTTTTTTGCGGAGGCGATCAGGCCGATACCTGCGTTGGAGCCTGGTTCCTCGCCATTGTCACTCGGACCAGTGGCGTTCCAGTGGCTCGATGCCCTGGACGTTCGAGGCTTCGCGCCGGTTGCGCATCCTGGCGGTGATCGACGATTGCTGTCGCGAGAACCTCTGCCCGGTTGCCGACACCGGCATCTCGGGCGCGCGTGCGGCGCGCGCGCTTGATGCGCCTGATCCACTTGTGAAACCACCCGGAACCGTTCAAACGAACCGGGCCCCCTGTGCATTCCAGGTATGGCGCCGCAA
>JALSRF010000422.1 GCA_026984895.1 Paracoccaceae bacterium | reverse complement strand
CGCCTTTCAGCGGGTGATCCAGCGCGCGGCGATCCATGTGCAGTCCTCGGGCCGGAGCGAGGTGACCGGGGCCAACGTTCTTGTCGCGATCTTCGCCGAACGCGAAAGCAACGCCGCCTATTTCCTGCAGGAACAGGACATGACCCGTTACGACGCGGTCAACTACATCGCGCACGGGGTGGCAAAGAACAGCGCCTTCGGCGAAACACGCCCGGTCCAGGGGGCAGAGGAAATCGACGCCGAAATGTCCTCGGCCGACGGCGACGAGGGCAAGGACAGCGCGCTGGCCAAGTATTGCGTGGACCTCAATGCCAAGGCGCGCGACGGCGAGGTGGACCCGCTGATCGGGCGCGAACACGAGGTCGAACGCTGCATCCAGGTGCTGTGCCGGCGGCGCAAGAACAATCCGCTGCTGGTGGGCGACCCCGGCGTGGGCAAGACCGCGATTGCCGAAGGGCTGGCGCGCAAGATCGTGGCCGACGAAACCCCCGAGGTGCTTTCGGGCGCAACCATCTATTCGCTGGACATGGGGGCACTGCTGGCGGGCACCCGTTACCGCGGTGACTTCGAGGAACGGCTGAAAGCGGTGGTCAAGGAACTGGAAGCCCATCCCGACGCCGTGCTTTTCATCGACGAAATTCACACCGTGATCGGCGCCGGCGCCACATCGGGCGGAGCGATGGATGCCTCGAACCTTCTGAAACCGGCGCTGCAGGGCGGAAAGCTGCGCTGCATGGGCTCGACCACCTACAAGGAATTCCGCCAGCACTTCGAAAAGGACCGCGCGCTCAGCCGCCGGTTCCAGAAGATCGACGTGAACGAACCGTCCCTGGACGATACCGTGAAGATCCTGAAAGGGCTGAAGCCGTATTTCGAGGAGCACCACGACATCCGCTATACCGGGGATGCGATACGCACCGCGGTGGAACTGTCGGCCCGTTACATCCACGACCGCAAGCTGCCGGACAAGGCAATCGACGTGATCGACGAAGCCGGTGCCGCCCAGCATCTGGTCGCCGAAAGCAGACGCCGCAAGACCATCGGCGCGAAAGAGATCGAAACCGTTGTCGCCAAGATCGCCCGTATCCCCCCCAAGAACGTCAGCAAGGACGACGCCCAGGTTCTGAAAGACCTGGAGCGCACGCTCAAGCGCGTGGTTTTCGGGCAGGACACGGCCATCGAAGCGCTGTCCTCGGCGATCAAGCTGTCGCGGGCGGGCCTTCGCGAGCCGGAAAAACCCATTGGCAACTACCTTTTCACCGGCCCGACGGGCGTGGGCAAGACCGAGGTCGCCAGACAGCTGGCCGATACGCTGGGCGTCGAACTGCTGCGCTTCGACATGTCGGAATACATGGAAAAACACGCGGTTTCGCGCCTGATCGGGGCACCGCCGGGCTATGTCGGATTTGACCAGGGCGGCATGCTTACCGACGGTGTGGACCAGCACCCGCATTGCGTGCTGCTTCTGGACGAAATCGAAAAGGCACACCCGGATGTTTTCAACATCCTGTTGCAGATCATGGACCACGGCAAGCTGACCGACCACAACGGCCGGAAGGTGGACTTCCGCAACGTGATCCTGATCATGACCTCGAATGCGGGCGCGGCCGAACAGGCCCGCGCGGCGATCGGCTTCGGTCGGGAGCGGCGCGAGGGCGAGGACACCGCCGCGATCGAACGCACCTTCAGCCCCGAATTCCGCAATCGCCTGGATGCGGTGATCAGCT